>JAEDLN010000124.1 GCA_016295275.1 Kiritimatiellia bacterium | reverse complement strand
GATGTCCCGATCGCGCCGCATCGCCGCGTGGCCGTGCGGATATTGCGTGCGTAATGGCGGTAGGGCGGTGGGGCGGCGCGCGAATTTTTCAACACAAAGGAACACAAAGACTTTGAGTGGTTTCCGATGGCTCCCTTTGAAAACCGTAAAAACAGCGTGGCTAGACAATCGCCACCCGGACGGCTCCTTTTCAGATTGAAAAACAATCCAGAAAACGATACGCTGACGGGTAAGCAGAAGAAACCCTTTTACACCTTTTCCCTATGAAAGAAATCGTTATTTGTCTCGGCAGTTCATGCTTCGCCCGCGGAAATGCAAAGAATGTGGAAGTGGCGGAAGCCTTCCTGAAGGAACACAACCTCCAGGACGACGCGTCCATCGATGTCCGCGGAGGGTTGTGCTGCGACCGATGCGCGGACGGACCCAATGTCGTCATCGACGGAAAGGTCTACTCGCATGTGGATCCGAATGCAATGCAAGATATTTTGACGCGCGAACTCCTTCAAAAGTAACCCCGGCGCACTTCCGCAAAACCGGTTTTCCCTTTTTCACCCGATCGACTGGATTTCATTACCATGGCTGCACAACCACCTGTCTTCACGACGCTGAATGAATGCCAGGATTGCTACAAATGCGTCCGACATTGCCACGCCAAGGCAATTCGCATTGAAAACGGGCACGCCGCCGTCATTCAAGAGGCGTGCGTCGCTTGCGGCGAATGCGTCCGGATTTGCCCGGCGCATGCCAAAAAAATCAGAAGCGACATCTCGCGGCTCCGCCAATTGCTGGCGGACGATACGCCCGTCTACGCTTCCGTCGCCCCCAGCTGGCTGACCTATTTTCCCGATTGGACGCCCGGACAGCTGATCAGCGTACTCCGACAACTCGGTTTTGCCGGCGTCAGCGAAACGGCACACGGCGCCCAACTCGTCAGCTCCGCAACCGCCACCTTCCTGCGCGAACATCCGGAAGGCCTTTGGCTCAGCAGCGCCTGCCCGGCCGCCGTGGACTATATCCGCAAGTATCATCCGCATATCGCAGACCGAATCGTACCGCTCGATTCGCCCGTGCAGGCGCACTGCAAACAATTGCGCGCCACACTCGGCAAAATCCATATCGTTTTTTTCGGACCTTGCGCGGCCAAGAAGAACGAGGCCGATCGCCATCCGGATGTTCTGACGCTCGCCTGCACCTTCCAACACCTCGACCAGCTCCTGCACGAAAGCGATATCGTTCCGGATCCGAATGCCGAACGCGAAACGTTTATCCTCGGCTCGGCCGAAGAAGGACGTGCCTATCCGTTCGAAGGCGGCATGAATGACACTTTGCGGGATCCCGCAGGCCCCGTCAAACGCTACTTCGCCGTTTCCGGACTCGAAAACATCGACCGCTTTTCGGCAACCGTCGATCCCGTGCACGGACCGCTCCATTTCGTCGAAATGCTCGCCTGCCACGGGGGCTGCATCAATGGCCCCGCCATGAAACCGGGCAACTGCACCTACGAAGCGCTCGAACGGACGGATTCATTTGCGCAAACCGCCCGCAGTTCCAGCCTGGGCCGCGACGTCCCCTACGATCTCTCGCACGACTATCCCTCCGATTCATACTCGATGCAGTCGCCCGCTCCCGACCAGCTGAGCAAAGCCCTGCAAAGCGTCGGGAAGTTCTCCCTCGAAGATGAATTGAACTGCGGCGCCTGCGGATACGACAGCTGCCGCGATTTTGCCGCCGCACTCCTCGCCGGAAAGGCCGAAACGAGCATGTGCCATACGTTCCTGCGCAAAAACTTCGAGCGGAAAAGCTCCGCGCTCATCAAATACATCCCGGCAGGCGTCGTCATTGTCGACAAGGATCTGCATATCCTCGAATGCAATAGCCAATTCGTGGATCTCATGGGACCCGACGCCCGCACAATCTACGATACCTTGCACAATCTGGACGGCGTCGATCTCTCCCGGAACTTCCCCTTTGCGCACCTGTTCTCCTCCATCCTCAAAAATGGCGGCGAAACGACGAAATTCTCGCAAACATGGGGCAAAATGGTCGTCAATGTCTCCGTCTTCTCCATTATGCCCGGAAAGGTTGCCGGCGCCGTCGTCCAAGACGTGACACGCTCCGAAATCCAACGCGAGGAAATCGCCGAACGGGCGCAGGAGCTGATCCTGAAAAACGTCCATACCGTTCAGGAGGTCGCCAAGCTTTTCGGCGAACATATCGCCGAATCGGAAATCCTGCTGAATCAAATCGCGGGAAAATTCTCCGATCGCTCCGCCTCCATGGGGCCGGCTCATCACGATAAGAGATCCCTGTCATGAGCGACAACGCCGATTACTTTATCGAGATGGAATGCTGCCAAATCGTCAAGCATGGCCAAAATGCTTGCGGCGACGCATTCGATCTGCTCCGGCTCGATGACGAAAACCGCGCCATCGCCGTTCTCTCCGACGGTCTCGGCTCCGGCATCAAAGCCTCCGTCCTTGCCACGATGACGGTCCGGATGGCAATGCGCTTCCTGCGGACCGATATGGATTTGCTCCAATCCGTCGAAAATATCATGGACGCCCTCCCGGTCGATTCCGTTCGCCGGATCAGCTATGCCACGTTTTCGATGATCGACTTGCAGGTCGACGGAAAAACCCGTCTCGTCGAAATGGGCAATCCGCAATACATCCACTTGCGCGGAACGGCGGAAATAGCCGCAAAGGAACACTCGCAAATGATTTCTCCCCGTTGGCCGGATCGTCCCGTCGAATGCTATGAATTGGACCTCCGGCCGGGCGACCGCATCATTTGCTGCTCCGACGGCGTTACGCAGAGCGGACTCGAAAACCGCTCCTTCAAATTCGGGTGGAGACGCGATGGAGAGCTCGCATTCATCCGCGAACTCGTACAGGCCAATCCAACCATCAGCGCCTACGATCTGGCACACGCCGTCGCACATCGCGCCCTCGCCGTCGATTCCAACGTCAACAAAGACGATATCTCCTGCATGGTCGTCTACCTTCGGCGGCCGCGCGTTTTGCGCATCCTTACGGGACCGCCCTACCACAAAAGCAACGATGCCACATACGCGCGCTTGGCCGCTCCCGGAACGGGCGCCGATTCGGTCATCGTATGCGGTGGAACATCGGCCAATATCATCCAACGCGAATTGGGGGTGCGGATCCAAATCGATCTGAAGAAAATCCGCGAGGCCGGCGATCTTCCGCCGCCCGGAAACATCCCCGGTATCGGAATTGCCACCGAGGGAATTTTGACTCTCTCACGCGTTCGCCGCGCACTGGAAGAAGGCGATTTGGAAGGCAATCCGCTCCCGATGGCCGCTCAAAACATTATCGACCGGATGAAAACCGCCGATCGAATCGAGTTCTGCGTCGGTACAAAAATCAACGACGCCCACCAGGATCCGAACCTGCCCGCCGAACTCGATCTTCGACGCAATGTCATCCACCGGATGGCGGATCTACTCAAGGAAAAATACCGGAAACAAACCATTTTGCGCTGGTTCTAGCCATACAAACGCCCCTCACCATCGAAGGAAAAACCGTCCGCAAGGCAAACGCATTGCGGACGGTTTTCTTCTTTCGATGCGATCGTCAACGGGTCGGACGCAGACTAGCCGTTTTCTTTTCCGCACGAGAGACGGAGCGTCAGAATCTGGAAGGGGCGCAGAGACAGCGTCGCCGGCAAGGTCATCGATTCGCCGATATCCTTGAATTCACTCGCCAGACACGGCGTAACCGTGCATCCCTTCAACACCGAATCGAGCTTCGCCGTCGTGCGATTGCCGCGACGTTCGACCAATCGGATGATCAGATCGTCTCCGTCTTCCGCCTTCTTCAATGCAGCCAATTCGACACCCTCGCCCTTGACCTCCACCGGCAATGCCGCCATCTCCGGAATGCCGTCCGGACAGGCTAGGCCGTCCAATTGGAATACGCCGATATTCAGAGCCGCGGCAGACGCCACGACTTCGTCGCTCTGCGAGAGCGTCCCTTCGTGCGGGAGAATACTGTACGTGAAGTGGTGCGCTCCGACGTCCGCAATCGGATCCGGCTCCGTCGAAGCACGCAACAACGAAATGGAAAGCGTGCCGTCTTTGCACCGATAGCCGTATTTGCAATCGTTCAGCAACGCAACGCCAAACTGGTTGTCCGAAAGATCCGCATACCGATGGCCGCAGGTCTCGAACTGCGCATACTGCCACTTCGTATTGACGTTCGTGGAGCGGGCAATCGTACCATACTGAATCTCAAACCGAGCTTCCGGCGCACGGACGTCGACCGGGAAACTCGCCCGGCAAAGCTTGTGCTTTTCGCGCCAATCGACCGAAGTCTCGAAGTCCAACCGCTTCGAACCGGCTTGCAGCGTGGCAAATTGCAGAAAGACGCTTTTGCCTAGCCGATAGCGGCAGAGAATTCCCGACCGGACAGGGCCGGAAAGCGTTTCGAGCGACAGAACCTCCGGGCGGGCAACCGGCATCCGGGCGGCGTACTCTTCAATGTCCCAGGCATCGTATTCGGTCGGATGGTCGTCGAAGAGCTCGACGACGTTGCCCGGCTTGTCCGACGTCATAAATACGCGCTTCGCTTCCTTGTCGTAGGCGGAAACAATCCGCAGCGTGCGATCCAACTCGTACCGGACACGCTCGTTCTCGAGAACAAGATTGCCTTCCGCCGGAAGTCCGACCGTCGCCAGAGGCGCGGCCTTCGCTTTTTCGCCGCTCAGATTGAGCGTGAGGAACGAACGCGGCCGAACCGTCACCTGCGCCCATACGTCCGCCGCCTCCGTCTGCGCCGGAACGGGTTCGCCGTTGCAGGTGGCGGAATACGTTTCGGGCGGCAGAACGACCAGCCCCTTGAACGTTGTGGAAGACGGATTGAAGAGCGTCAGCGCCTTCTCCTCCGGCACCAGCAACTGCTCCGCCGCCGCACGGCTCAATGCCGCCGCGGAACGGGCAACCGCTTCGACCCGATCCCCGCTCTCTTCATACACGCGGTGAATCGAGGAGCCGGGAATGATATCGTGGAACTGGCACATCAGCAAATGACGCCACAGCCCCGTGAACTCCTCGGTTGGATAGGCGGCCGCCCCCGCGGCATACGCCGTCGCACACAGCATCTCCGCCGTGCGGAGCGCTTCCTCGCCACGCCGGTTCCCGCGCTTCTGACGGGCTTGTGTCGTATAGGTGCCGCGATGCATTTCAAAGTAGAGCTCGCCAACCCATACGTCCAAATAGTCGCGCTGCGCGGCAATGCGATCCATCGCTTGCTGCGCAAAGCCGAAATGGACGCGCGGACAGCCATTCAAATCGGCACAGCGATAGCCGCGCTCGACGTACTCTTCCTTCGGGCCGCCACCGCCGTCGCCGATACCAAACAGCGAAATGGCTTCATCGATGATGCCCGCTTCGCGATTGTTTGTTTCGTGGCGATGCAATTCCTCCGGAACCATCGTCGCATTGTAGGTGTCCTCCGGAGGAAAATGGGAGACGACTTGAGAACCGTCGATGCCTTCCCAAATGAAGGAATTGTGCGGAAACTTGTTGTACCGATTCCAGGAAAGCTTCTGCGTGAGGAAGAAATCAATGCCGCAAATCTTCAAAATCTGCGGGAGCTGCCCGGAATATCCGAAGACGTCCGGAAGCCACAGATTGCGCGGAATGACGCCAAACTCGTCCCGGAAGAAATGCATGCCGTACAGGAACTGGCGAATCAGCGATTCCCCATCCGGAATGTTGCAGTCGGCTTCTACCCACATGCCGCCTTGCACTTCCCAACGGCCGTCGGCAATCGCCTTGCGAACCTTCTCGTACAATTTCGGATAATGCTCCTTGCAATACAGGTACAGCTGCGCCTGCGAGGCGCCAAAGCAATAGCCGGGATAACGATCGATCAGCCCGATTTGCGATGCAAACGTGCGGCCGACCTTGCGGATCGTTTCGCGCTCGGGCCAAAGCCACTCCGTATCAATGTGCGCATGCCCGACCGCCGTCACATGAATCGATGCCGGATCCGCACCAACCGAAAACACGTTCTTCCGCAACGCTTCCCGGACAGCCGGAATGCCGCCCCGCTCCGGCGGAAGCGAATCCAACGCCATGCTCGTGTGGCGCACAATCTGAATGTGACGCGCATTGTTTTCCGGCAACATCCGGTAAAGCGACGAAATGACGTCCAAATCCAGCCACAGCTGCCACGCATCGTAATCAAAACGCGTCGCTTCCATGTGGGAGACGACGGCATTCCATGTGCCGTGAATGTCATCCGGCGAATCCGCTCGCGCCGGATCGCCCTTGCGCTCCAACCCGAACAACCCGTTGGCACCGACATCTACCCAGAAATCGACAACCTCGCCGCCCTTGGCACATTTCAACCAATGGAAATGGTCCTTCTTGTACGCATGATCGAATACCGAACCATTCGTCAGCCCTACCAACGGACACCCGTCCGAATCGTAGACAAGCGCTTCGCCGCCAAAATCCAAATTCAAGGTGACGTACGAACCTTTCCAACTTTCCGGAATGCGCCCTTTGATGTGAAACCAGCCGCAATCGAATTTCTTCCCCCAAAGCTCGCCGACACGAACCGGACGATAGGTCAACCGCTCACGGTCTTCGTACGAAACCGGTTCCGGCGTAACCGCAACCTCGGCCTCCAACGGAATCCGCTCAAGATCGATTTCGAACTTGAGCCGCTTGAAAACTTCGGCAATGCGTCTTTCATGAATGTCCAAATAAAAATGGGACATGATGACTCCTTGATGGGATGGAAAGATTAGAGATTATACATGTAAAACTTCCATACATTATCTCAATTTCCATGAACTTTGCAAGCAATCCCCGATTCAAGCGTCCCCTCCTTCTTTTTTTGCGCGCCCCATCCCCGCACTCGAGCCACTCGTCCGCCCCACGCCGCCTCCCATGGCGCGCTCCCGTTGCCGCCCCCGTTGCATCCCGCACCACCGCCCGCGCGCAACCCGTGCGCCGCCGCCCGCGGCGGTTCGCCACCGCGGTGCGCGGCTTGGCATCGTGCGATATTCGCACGCGCATTACCCGTGCGGCGCGATGGTCGGCCGCCACCGCCCGTGGGGGCTCCCCACACTCCCGGCTCGCGCCCTACCGCCATTACACCCGCAAAAATCGCACGCGCATTACCCACGCTAAATCCCGCCCATTCCATCGCTGTGCGCCGGTGCATCCCGCGCCATCGCCCTCGCGGCTTGGCGGTAGGGCGCGATGTCCCCATCGCGCCGCCGCGCCATCGGCGCG
>JAEDLN010000123.1 GCA_016295275.1 Kiritimatiellia bacterium | reverse complement strand
GCGATGTCATAATCGCGCCGCCATTACGCACGCAATATTCGCACGCGCATTACCCGGCGGCGCGATGGGGACATCGCGCCCTACCGCCATTACGCACGCGCGGGGTGCACGCAAAATTCGCACGCGCATTACCCGGGCGCATTACCCATGGGGGCTCCCTACCGCCCGGGGGGCTCGCCACCCGGGGAAGCGAACCGGACGAAGACGCCGTCTATGGCGTCAGATCAAGTTCCTTGAGGAGTTTTTCGAGATAGGCGATGCCATCGTCGATTCCGGAAAAGGCACCCGAAAGCTGCGCTTCGTAGCAGCGGCCGAGAATGTCTCCGAAAAGCGGACCGGGACGGAATCCGAGACGAATGAGGTCTTTTCCGCCGACAATGGGCGGAGGCGGGGCCTTGTCGATCGCGAGCTCCCGGATGCGGGAACGAAAATCATTGACAATCCGGAGCGTTTCTTCGGACGCCAGCGTGCCGCGCATATCGCATTCGACGACGTCGGCAAGCAGATCGAGCCGCTTGACTTCCACGGAAAGACGACGATAGGCGCGCGGACCGCAGTCCTCCAGTTGCAGCGGCACCGGGCGCATGTGGTTCTGAATAAGAACCAGGACATCGCGCACGAGACGCGGCTGATTCCACATGCGATTCAGAAACCGTTCGGCAATCGGCAACCCTTCGTTTTCATGATTCCACGCGACGAGATGCCCTTTCGGTCCCATACATGTCACGGACGGCTTTCCGACGTCGTGCAGCAAAACGGCCAAGGCCCGCACCAGATTGTCCTCTTGCGAATCGGTCCGCAACGGAACGGTCGCGTCGAGCGCAAGGCAGGTGTGACGCCAGACGTCTCCTTCCGGATGATACAATTCGTATTGTTCGCACCCGACGAGCGCCTCGAGCTCCGGATAAAAGCGCAACCAACCGCAATCCAGCAAAAATTGCAACCCGCGCGAAGGCTGCCGCCCCTTGAGCAGAAGCTTTTCCCATTCGCCGGCGATTCGTTCCGGCGGCAGATGCTCTTGCGACATGCGAGCGCAAACCTCGATTGTCTCCGGTGCCGCGACCAGCGGAAAGCGGGCCAAGAACTGCATGGCGCGCAGCACCCGCAGCGGATCTTCGATAAAATGTTCGCTGACATGACGGAGAATGCCGTTGGCCAGATCGGACCGGCCATTCCACGGATCGACCAGCTCTCCCGTTAGCAGATCCAGCATCATCGCGTTGATGGTGAAATCGCGTCGGGCGGATGCTTCCGCAACGCCTAGATACGGATCGGTGGCAATCGAAAAATCGCGATGTCCCTTGCCGATGAGATTCTCGCGGCGCGGCAATGCCACGTCAATATCGCGATGTGCGAATTTGATGACGCCGAAACTGGCGCCGACCTGATTCAACTCCCAATGCGCGGAAAGAAGCGCCGAGAGCTTGTCCGCCGGAATACCATGGACCTCGACGTCGAAATCATGTCCCGGGATTCCCTGCAAAACATCGCGGACGCACCCCCCGACCAGATAGGCTTGCCCGCCTTGTCCGTGAACGAGGCGCGCCATTTCGCGCAGAACGGCAAAATCCTCCGGCGCATGAGCCGCCAAGATGTCAATCCACTGATTGCGTATCGCCATGGACAGAATGCCTCGAAAAAACAGCGATTGAAAAGACCGTCAGCCTATTCGGCACGAAGCGCCAGGTCGAGACGGTTGCGCACGGCATCCGGCGCGTAGCGTTCAATGGCGTATCGGCGTCCCTGATCGCCCAGCATCCTGCACACTTCCGGATGATCGAGATACAGGAGCAATTCCTCTTCGAATTCCGGGTACTCCGAGAACCAAAGCCCGCCATTGGAGGATTCGCACTGCCAGCGCAAGACCTCTCCCTTTGCGTGCACGAGCGCCGGCGTTCGGGCCAGCCATGCTTCGAGGATGACGATGCTGAGACTCTCATTGACCGACGGATGGATAAAGGCCATCGCACCGCCCATGGCTTCGCGTTTTTCCTGTTCGGAAACAAATCCGAGATCGTGGAAGGCCGGACGCAGCGAATCCGGAACATCGACTTGCCCGGACCCGGTCATCACCAGATGCACGTCCCGCTTCGTGCGCTTGCGGAAGGTGTCCATGTAATCGACCAAAATCGGCGTTCCCTTCAGCCCCTCTCGGCGCCCGCTGTACAGAACATAGGGAAAATCCCACCCTTTCCGCTTCGCGAAGCTTTCTTTGTCGATTTCGAACGGTTCGAGTCCCATGGCAACGACACTTTCGACGCGCGGAGCAAGCGTCGGCATCAGGCGATGCGCAAGGCGTCGTTCCGGCTCCGTATTGAACAGAAAGCCGCGAATCTTCAAAAAGGCCTTTTGCAGCTCCGGAACCTTGGCAAACGGCTCATCGTGAAAGCAGGAGACCAGCAGCAGGCGATCCGGAACGGCAAGCGCCGCATCCCAAATCAATCCGAACAGGTAGGGTCCGGCAACGACGCGATCGTACCCGCCCTTGCGCAGCTGCTCGACAAGCGGCGTGGAACGGACGCTGTTGCGAAGCCATGCGAGCTGCTCTTCGACGGAAAGAGCGGCGCCGTTGGAGAGCGCAATCTGATGCCGCATGAAAAGCTCGACATTGCGCGGATCGACCGGAAAGCGCCGCACGGTCATTCCATCGCGCTCGAAGACCCCCTCCGGCAACTCGTTTTCCCATGTGAAGTGGTTGCGGGCGCATGTGCAAAGGAATTCGACCTGATACCCGAGCCGTACGGCGTCTTGCGCGAGGCTATAGAGGAGCGTCTCGGCACCCCCAACGGTACCGGGTTCGTGCAAACGCGGAGATACGAAGGCGATTTTCATGCGAGACGGACAAGAGTTGAAACAGAGAAAAATGACGGCGCTCCTTCGCCCATCCTGGAACAACGGGCCATCGAAGCGCCCGAACTACGGATTCCGCTTGCGCAGTTCGGCAAGCTCCTTTTCCAATGCCTCCACACGGGCCTCGAGCGCCTTTCGGTCGCGGGAGTGGCAGCGGTTCAGATTCTCGATTCCGCCCAACAAAATCGCATTTGTCTGGTTTTGCTGGCTCCACAACCGGAACGTGTAGAACTTGAGCAGCTTCCAAATCACCTTTTTGAGCAGTTTCAGGAGAGGGCGAAAGGCGGCGCGTTTTTCCACGATTTCGAAATCGTTGGTGTCGACGGGGACGATCTGGCGGAGACAGAAAATGTAGCGCTCCATGAAGTCCTCGTCATCCTTCATGGTGAGCAGATTGTAACGTTCGGCGCGGGCGACCGCGTCGTCGTTGTACTGCCCTTGGGCGCGCTTTTGAGCAACCGTCTGACGGATTTCTTCTTCCAGCTTTTTGACGTCGATTCCATCGGCGCCGATCGAGAGAATAGCCATTGCGAAAAAAGGAGGGGTGGAAAGCAAAAAAAGGAACCTGCGATCAGGCCATGTGGGAAAATTGCAGATACGGATTGGTCCGGCATTCGCGCCGCAACGTAGAATCGCAACCATGACCGGGCAAAACAACCGTTGCGGGCGAAAGAGCGGCAAGGCGCCGGAGCGAATTGCCCATGGCACGTTCGTCCCCGCCATAAAAATCCACGCGCCCTATGGAGCCGGCGAAAAGCGTATCGCCCGAAAAAAGAACCTCCGGCCGGTCATCGCCGGAATCGGCCGTATCCTGCGCCAGAAAACAGACGCTTCCCGGAGAATGGCCGGGCGTTGCCAAAACCTGCATCCGAACCGATCCGAAGGAAAGCACGTCTCCGTCTGCAATCGATTCCGCCGTTGCCGGTTTTTGGAGAACCTCGCGATATCCCGGGAGGCGATTCTTTCCCGAAAAACACCAGTCCATATCCGCATTCGAAATCCGGACGGGAAGATTTGGGTAAACCGTCAGCAAATCCGGCACGGCACTGATGTGATCCAAATGCCCGTGCGTCAGCAGAATCGCGGCGGGCGTCAGCCGCAACTTGTTCAAAACGGAAACGATTTGTTCGCATTCATCCCCGGGATCCACAATCACGCCAATGCCATCGCCGCAATCGACGAGATAGCAGTTGGTTTCGTACGAGCCAAGCGGAAGAGGTCGGATTTTCATGGCAAAAAGAGTACCACAAAAAAGCGCAATAGGAAAATCGGAAAAGAACCGGGACGGGAAATCGATCCTCGGTCTCGAGGGATACCCAATTGCCCGTGGGGGTTCCCCACTGCCCGTGGCGGCTCGCCACTGCCCGTGGGGGCTCCCCACCCGCTATGCAACTAACCGCCGAATTGTGGTATCATGCGCACGATAGGAACCGAAACCGATGAATAGAGCCGATTTTCAACCGTTGCGAAAATCCCGGAGCAAAGCCTGTCGTCGAGGTACCGGCATGATCCGGATCGAAAGGGCGATTTGCATCGCTTTGCTGGCCTTGTGCGGCAACTTGCAGGCGGCAAACTACCTGATCGTCACGACGGAAGCTCTGGCACCGGGCTTTTCCGAGCTTGCGGCCTTTCGCGCATCGGCCGATGGCGGAGGCTATTCCACCGCATTGTTGACGGTCGAAGAGATCCATCGCCAACGAACCGAAACGACACCCGAAGCCCGAATCCGCGCAGCCATTCGCGACGCGCTCTGCGAAACTGGCGAACGCTATGTCGTCCTTGGCGCACGGGCAGCGGATATTCCGCCTGTGCGGATTTGGACGCCAATCGAAGGAATCGCAAACAATTGGACCAATCTGCACGGCACGCCGACAGACTGGTATTATGCCTGTCTGGACGGCGAATGGACGCCAACCGAAACCGGAATCTACGGCTATCGCGATTTTGCGTCCATCGACCTGACGCCGGAGGCATACGTAGGACGCATCCCCGCCGCGACGGTTCGCGACGTACGCGATTATGTCCGCCGGCTGCGCCGCTATACCGCCCGTTTTTCCGATGCGGCACTGCAATGCGACCGCGTGCTGTTGCATGGGCTGAGCCTTGGCCGCGCACCATCCGATTGGCAGGCTATGGGCGAGCAGAGCGACGGCTTTCCCTGGATCGGCGAGGACGGACATCCGACGGGGGCGGTCGACTCCGAGCTTTGGCTGCGCAATATCGCGCGTTCCCGGATTTTGCCGGCACGCCCGGAAGCGCAATTCGACCTGTATTTTCCCGGGGCCTGCACCGACCCCGTCGCGCGCAATGGCTTTACGGAAGCGATTTCGATCAACAATCCCGCCGATTTGAATCGCTATCTCTCCGTGCGTCCGGAATTGCTGTTGCTGTCTTCGCACGGACTGCCGTCCGGCATAGGTCGCCTGACGCCGTTATCGGGGGTATTTCCCGGCAATGCATGGGCAATTGCCTACTCTGTCGGATGCAATACGGCGCAATTCGATACGCTTTCGCTTGCCGACGCCGGCGCGGCGACCGGGATGGCTCCGCCTGAAAGCGGTGCTTTCGACGGTGTGTGGAGGGAATATTCCCTCGCGGAGCATCTCGTACCGGGCACGGGCGACAATGGAGGCTTGGTCTACATTGCCTCGACCCGCGAAGGGTTTCGAATCGATGGTGCCGGCGGCATCGGCGCCTATTCGTATGCGATGATGGCCGATTTCGCCGAACGCTGGGCGCAAGGCGGCACAACCGTCGGTGCAATGTTTGCCGCACACAAGAATGCGATTCGCGATCGTGCGCAATCGGCCTACGATTGGCGCTCGTTGTTTGCGGGTGTGACATATTTCGGCGATCCGGCATTGCGCCCGATGCGCGATTGCCTTGCCGCGGCGCGCTCTTTTCCGGTGACATTCGACGTTGACGGCCACCCGGTCTCGCGAGCGGTTTTCCCGGGGCAGACGCTGGCGGAGGCAGCCCCCGCCGCCGGAAGGGCCGGCTTCGTACTGACCGGTTGGCGTTCGCCTTCGAATCAACTGTTGACGGACGATTGCCTGCTGGATTCGTCTTTTGCCGGCACGACGCTGTCGGCGGTTTATCGAGCCGCATCCGACCGCGAAACGAGAGAGCCAGAAACTTCCGATCCGGCGCTTGCCCGCGAAAGCTTCGACAGCTGTTCCGGCACTGTCTCGCTGAAAGGCGGCTCTTTGGCGGCATCCTCCAAAACGACACCCGTTCGCATGGCCTTGCCGGCAACGGAAACGGCGCGTTCCGTAACGGTATTTCTGCGCCATGAAAGCGGATTCGGAAACGAAGAAGATCGCGGCGTTGCCATAGCCGTGGTCTCCGGCGGAAATCGATTGGAATTTCGCCGCCATTCGGATCTCGGCTATACGGTTTGCGTCAACGGAGAGGCCGTCGCCGCTTTTGCCGTGCCGATTGGCGTATTTGTGCATCTGGCCCTTACGCTGGATCGCACGGGAGCAGACGTATTTCTCAACGGGCGCGGCGTTGCTGCGGTGCCGGGCGACTGGCTCGGAAATGCGAGCGTCTATTTCGGCGGCGCATCCGAATCCGGCGGATACGGATGGGCAAACGCAGGAACGCTGTATTTGGACGAAGCGAGCGCATTTCCCATTGATGACAATTGGTCCGCAACCGATTTTTGGCGTTTGCAAGTTGCCTCGCCAGGCAGCATTCCGGCAAGGCGGGTCATTCCGGCGGACGGCATTTGGCCGGTACCAGCCGGTGCCGACAACCGCGTCGCCTATCTGCTGGAAGGGGCGGGCAGGATTTGTCCGCAGTCCGGCGCTGTCGTTCCGGAAATCGCAAGCAAGGGTCCGCTGGAATTGGCCTATCCAACCGACGGCTCCTTCTACCTGTCGACGGACGGATTGCGCCAGTTCGGTCTCGATGCGATCGTTTGGCCGGAGGCCGTCACGCCGGCACTTGCCGGGTATGTCGCGGTTACCGAGCCGCATTTCCGGATTTCCGGGCTGTCGGTGCTTCCCGACGGACGCATGGAGCTCGTTGCGAACATCGAAGCGGAGAATGCGCTGGGCTTCGCGCCGGCGGCCGCATTGCGCGGACGCAATCCATTTACCGGATCGGCGGCATTGCCGGAGGAGACGCGCTTCGACGGCAAAAGCGTGCGGCTTGTTTTCCCGGCCGTAACCAATGCCACCCGAATTCTGCGTCTGGAGTTGGGACGTTCCGATTCGTCCCGTTGATTCGGTTTCCGGACGGACCAAACAAAGCACCTTGGCAAAGCTCGCTCTTCCGTGCATCCGCCTGCCGATTCTCCGATTCCGGAATTCCCGGAAAACAGGCTTCGCGCCGTTTGGAGAGCGTCTCGCCATCGCGGACGCGGCATGGCATCGTGCGGCTTGGCGGTGCGGCTTGGCGGTGCGCCCCGTTAGGGCGCTGGGGTGACCGGACGCCGCGCCCTGCGCGGCTATAGGGGGCGCACGGAG
>JAEDLN010000122.1 GCA_016295275.1 Kiritimatiellia bacterium | reverse complement strand
CGCCTTGGACGCGAACGCGTCGTCCGAGGGTCCGGTATCCCTTTCGGATCAAGTACTGTTCCGCTTGCCGTTCGCCCCAAAGCCCCTGTTTTTCGGAATGGCGTTCGGATGAAGACGGCGAGGCTGCCGTTTTCGGATGCGAAGCGGAAAAGAGTTTTCGGAAGAAGCGAAGGAACATGGTGGGACGATAGCAAAAAACGACAGGAGCGACAATGCCGCAAGCATGTCGCCCCTGTGTTGCGGATTGCTTCCGGGGGAACGGAAGCGCCGGATTGTTTTGGCTAGCGCACGGCCAATGCCTGTTGGATATCGGCGAGGATATCGTCTGACGATTCGATACCGACGGAGAGGCGAATCAAATCCGGCGGAACGCCGGCTGCCGCGAGCTGTTCATCCGTGAGTTGGCGGTGCGTATGGGAAGCGGGGTGGAGGATGCAGGAGCGGGCATCGGCGACATGGGTTGCGATGGCGACAAACCGGAGCGAATCCATGAAACGGATTGCGCGATCGCGGCCGCCCTTGAGACCGAAGGAAATGACGCCGGAGGTTCCGGCCGGCATGTATTTTTGCGCGCGTTCGTATTGCGGGGAGGAGCGAAGACCGGGATAGTTGACCCACGCCACATCGGGGGAGGATTCGAGGAATTCGGCGACGCGCAGCGCATTGGAGCAGTGGCGAGGGACGCGCAGGTGGAGCGTTTCGAGGCCGAGATTGAGAAGAAACGCGTTCATGGGTGCGTGGGAGCAACCGAGATCGCGCATCATTTGTGCGACGCACTTGGTGATATAACCGCCCTTTCCGAAGCGTTCGCAGTAGACGAGTCCGTGGTAGGAATCGTCGGGGGTCGTGAGGCCCGGGAACGTATCCTTGTGCGCCATCCAATCGAAGTTTCCGCTATCGACGATAGCGCCGCCGACTTGGGTCGCGTGGCCGTCCATGTATTTTGTCGTGGAGTGGGTGACGATATCGACGCCGAAGTCGAAGGGGCGGCAGTTGATCGGCGTCGGGAACGTGTTGTCGACGATAAACGGAACGCCGTGTCCGTGTGCGCAGCGTGCCCATTTTTCGAGATCGAGAACATGGAGCGAAGGGTTGGAGAGCGTTTCGCCGAAGACGCACTTTGTATTGGGGCGAAAAGCGGCGTTGATGGTCTGTTCGTCGGAATCCGGATCGAGCAGCGTGAATTCGATTCCCATCTTTCGCATCGTCACGGTGAACAGATTGGACGTGCCGCCGTAGAGGGCGGAAGAGGAGATCACGTGATCGCCTGCATTTGCCAAGTTGAAGACGGCAAAGAAGTTAGCCGCCTGACCGGAGGAGGTCAGCATACCGGCGACGCCGCCTTCGAGCGCGGTGATTTTGGCGGCGACGGTATCGCATGTCGGGTTTTGCAACCGGGAGTAGAAATAGCCGGCCTTTTCGAGATCGAAAAGCGCCGCCATTTCGGCCGTGCTGTCATATTTGAAGGTTGTGGATTGGACGATGGGGAGAACACGCGGCTCGCCATTTTTCGGCTGCCAACCTCCTTGAATGCAAATGGTATCGAGATTCATGCTGACTTTTTTCTGTTCGGGATTTCGGAAGAAAACCAAATGATGGCAGATTGTAAAGAATATGGGGTAGAATGCAAGCGGTTTGAAGAAAATCCTGAAAATGGTACAGTTTGGAAAAGGAAAACCATGCCATGAACATATTACTCGTTGAAGACGATGACAAGACGGCCCGTTTCGTCGAAACGGCCTTTCGTTATGTCGGGTATAGCGTTTTTCGCGCGGCGGATGGACTTGCCGGGCTGGAAGCGGCCCGCACGGAGCGGTTTGACGCGGCGATTCTGGACGTCATGCTGCCGAAGCTCGATGGCATTTCGCTCTTGAAGCAATTGCGTTCGGAAGGGCAGACCTTGCCCGTCATCGTATTGAGTGCATTGGACTCGGTGGAGCACAAGATCAGGGGCTTGGAATCCGGCGGAGACGATTATCTGGCGAAACCGTTTTCGGTATCGGAGTTGATTGCGCGGGTCCAGTCGCTATTGCGGAGGGCGTCGCGCAGCATTGAAGATGCGATGACGCTAACGGTCGGCGATCTGGTCATGGACTTGAAATCGCGCAAAGTTTTCCGCGGTGGCGAGCGCATTGAGTTGCAGCCGTTGGAGTTTCAGCTTTTGGAGTATCTGGTTCGCAACCGGGGGCGTGTCATTTCCAAGACGGGCATCATGGAGCATGTCTGGGAGTACGATTTCGATCCGGGGACGAATGTCGTGGAATCGCGGGTCTGCCGGCTTCGGGAGAAGATCGACAAGGGGCGCGAGCGCAAGTTGATCCATACGGTACGGGGATTCGGCTATGTTGTCGAAGAGCGCTAGAAAGCCTTTGATCCGCAGTTTTCGTCTTCGGACGATCGTCTGGATCACGGTTCTCTTTTTTTCGTTGTATGCGATTTGCGTTTTTTCGCTTTGGTATGTAGAGCGCAGGGTGAATTTACGCGAAGAAGAGGCGGATTTGGCCTTTCAGTTTTACGAATTCCATGCGGAGTATGTGTTAGGCGAGGAGTATTGCGGCTCCAAGGAATTTCTGTCGCCGGCGGAGGTTCCGGTTCCGGTTTCCCATGCAATTCGGAATCGGCGACCGGAGGCGCGGCTCGTGACGTGTGCCGAAGGCGAGAATGCGATATACGACGTATGCCTTGTCGATAGGGGGGATGGTGTTTTGCTTCGGATCGATCGGCATGGTGCGGTGCTGGAAGAGCGTGTCACGCGTCCGGACGACAGAATTGCGCGGATCTCCGAGCAGTTCAACGAGGAGTATCACGGCGTCGGCTACAGCCATGTTTTCAACCTGTTGCTTTCGGCCGACGGAACGCAGTTGCTGGCGCATTCCCGTGTCAGCCCGGATGTTTTGCCCCTGTTGACGGCGTCCTGCAAAACGGTTCCCCGGAATCGGTTCTGCACGATATCGGCGGGAGAGGAAACCTATCGGGTCCGGTGTTCGGCGGCGTATGACGGGCGGCTGTTTTTCTTCGGCAGCCGTCTTGACCCGCAGCGGGACGAGCGGTTTCTCATGCTGACGCTCGGCAGCCTGGTTTTGATTTTGGTTGCGGCGACGTTGCTGGCGCGATTTCTTTCCAACAAGCTTGTTTCCGGCATTTTGCGTGTCAGTGCGGCGGCTCGGGAGATTCAAGCGGGGCATTATTCCAAGCGTGTGGAGCATGGGCTGGAAGGGGAAGAGATTGACCATCTCATCGACGCCTTCAACAGCATGGTTTCGCATACGGAGACGGTGATTACGGAATTGCGCGCCATTACGGACAACATTGCGCACGATTTGAAGACACCCATTACGCGGATCCGCGCGATGGCCGAGTTTGCGCTTCTTCACGGCGATCCTGCGGCCGTATCGTTGGCGGAGGATGTTGCGGAGGAATGCAATGGCATGCTTTCGATGATCAACACGATGCTGGACATTACGCGAACGGAGTGCGATGTCGACCGTTGTCCGCGTGGCGTCGTGAATCTGACGGCGGAGACCAATCGTGCGGTGGATCTGTTTGCGGCGCTCGTGGCGGATTCCGGGGTTGAGATGCAGGCTTCGGTGGTCGAAGACGCCTATTTGTCGAATGGCTATGTGCTGCAAATCCGCCGGCTCTTTGCGAATTTGCTCGACAATGCGATCAAGTTCACCCCGAAAGGCGGACGCATTCGGCTAGACGTGACGCACGAGGGATCGGGGCGCGATGCGTATTGCCGGATTCAGGTTTCGGATACGGGGTGCGGCATTTCGAAGAAAGATTTGCCGCATGTTTTCGACCGGTTTTTCCGTTCGGACAGAAGTCGCGCCATTCCCGGCAACGGGCTGGGGTTGAGTTTGGTGCGCGCCATTGTCAGTGCGCATGGCGGCTCGATCGGCATCAAGAGCGAAGAGGGGAAGGGAACGACGGTTTCCATTTTGCTTCCCGTTGCGTTCGTGGGTTCGACGCGAGGCGTTTCCGGCATGTAGCGGAAGGGATTGCGCGCTTACGGGCGTGCCCTATTTTTTGCGGGTGCGGGCGGGGCGTGCAGAGCGTTTGCGTTTCGGAACGGCGGGAGTGGCATCCGTTTGGGGCGATTTGCCGCCGGGGATTTTCTTTTCGAGGAGGGCATTGAGTTCATCGCGCAAGGCGGCGGCCCGTTCGAATTCGAGATCGGCGGCAGCGCGGAGCATTTCCTCTTTGATCGATTCGATGGCGCGGTCTCGATCGTATTCGGCGGGCGATTCGTTTGCGAAGAGTTGTTTTTCGAGGGTTCCGGAGACGGATCGGACGGCGGATTCCTCGCTGAGCGTGCGGCGAACGGAGTGTGGCGTAATGCCGTGTTCCAGGTTGAATCGGTTTTGGCGCGAGCGTCTTCTCTCGGTGATGCGGATCATTTCGTCGATGGCATCGGTCCGGCGATCGGCATAGAGAATGACGCGTCCGCGTTCGTGCCGGGCGGTACGGCCGGCGGTTTGGATGAGAGACGTTGCGGAACGCAGGAACCCCTCCTTGTCTGCGTCCAAGACGGCGACAAGAGCGACCTCGGGCAGATCGAGGCCTTCGCGCAGCAGGTTGATGCCGATGAGGGCATCGAATTCGCCTTTTCGCAAGCGGGTGAGAATCTGGATTCGTTCGAGGGCATCGATATCCGAGTGCAGATATTCTGCGCGGAGGCCGGCCTCGCGCAAATAGGCGGAAAGATCTTCCGCCGTGCGTTTAGTAAGGGTTGTGACGAGGACGCGATCGCCGATTTCGGCGGTTTTCCGGATTTCTTCGATGACATCGTCGATTTGGTTTTTCAAGGGGCGCACTTCCACGGGCGGATCGAGGAGTCCGGTCGGGCGGATGATCTGTTCGATGATGTCATCGGAGATTTCGCATTCGAAGGGGCCGGGCGTTGCGGAGACGAAGAGCGTTTGTCCGAGTTTGGCGCCGAATTCGTTCCAGGTAAGCGGGCGGTTGTCGCGCGCGGAGGGAAGGCGGAATCCGTTTTCGATCAGGACGGATTTGCGGGCTTGGTCGCCGTGGAACATGGCACGCACTTGCGGAAGGGTGACATGCGATTCGTCGATGATGGTGAGAAACGGTTTCGGGAAGTAGTCGATCAGGCATTCGCCCGGGGTTCCCTTTGGGCGGCCGGAAAGGGGTTGGGAGTAGTTTTCGATTCCGGTGCAGTATCCGATTTCGCGAATCATGGCCAGATCGTATCCGGTTCGTTGCTCGAGGCGTTGCGCTTCGAGCAGTTTCCCGTTTGCTTCGAACCAAGCGAGGCGTTCGCGCAGTTCCGCCTGGATGGCGTCGAGACCGGCTTCGATTTTGTCTTTCGGAAGGACGTAGTTTCGGGCGGGAGCGATGATGGTCCGATCGAGACGGCGGAGCGGGGCGCCGGTCAGCGGATCGATTTCGGAAATTGCATCGATTTCGTCACCGAACAGCTCGATGCGAATTCCGATTTTGTTGTTCCACGACGGGTAGATATCGACGGTATCGCCGCGAACGCGAAACGAGCCCGGGGCGGATTCGATATCGTTTCGTTCGTAGCGGATTTCGACGAGGCGTTCGAGCATTTCATCGCGATCGACGGAATCGCCGACATGGAGCGTCAGCGTCATGCCGGTATAGTCGTCCGAGCAGCCGATTCCGTAGATGCAGGAAACGGAAGCCACGACGATGACGTCGTTGCGGGAGACGAGGGCGTTTGTCGCGGAGAGCCGGAAGCGTTCGATTTCATCGTTGATTGCCGAATCCTTTGCGATGTAGGTATCGGTTTGGGGAATATACGCTTCCGGCTGATAGTAGTCGTAGTAGGAGACGAAATATTCGACGGCGTTATCGGGAAAGAATGCCTTGAGTTCTCCGTAGAGTTGAGCCGCGAGGGTTTTGTTGTGCGAAATGACAAGGGTCGGCATTCCCATTTCCCGGATGACATTCGCCATGGTGAAGGTTTTTCCGGAGCCGGTGACGCCTTGAAGGACTTCGCGGCGATTGCCTTTCCGGAAGCCGTCGACGATTCGTCGAATGGCTTCCGGCTGATCGCCGGCCGGTGGAAAGGGCGCCTGCAGGAGAAACGGGGATTGCAGCATATTCGTACGGATTGCGGATTATCCGAAAAACTGAAAGCAAAGGGGCTTGTTCATGCCGCTGATGACATGTCCGGTCGGGGCCAGTGCTCCGGTTTCGGCATCGAACGCATAGGTTGCAAAGGAGTCGTCCATCTTATGGGCGGAAACGATGAAGCGGCCGTCCGGCGAGAAGACGAAATCGCGCGGGAAGGACCCGGCGAGTTTGGAGATGGGACCCGGGGTGAGGCATTTGGTTTCGGGGTCGATTCGAAAGGCCGCAATGGAGTCGTGTCCGCGGTTGGAGGCGAGCACCCAGCGTCCATCGGGGGAGATACGGATGGCGGCGGCCTTTGTTTCGCCGGAGAAGCCATCGGGGAGGAGCGAATGGGAGTCGAGGCATTCGGGGGCGGCGGTTGGAGAGAGGCGCAGCGTATGGATGGTGCTGGCGAGTTCGCAGACAAGATAGGCGTAGGGGGTCTTCGGCAGGAATGCGAGATGGCGTGGACCGTATCCCGGGGAAGCCGCGAAATCGCGGGAAGGAACGACATGCCGGAGCACGCGGTATTGGTCATCGTAGCGGTAATCGAATACGCGATCCATGCCGAGATCGCAGACGAGGAGGTCGTGGTTATCCGGCGAGAAGTGTGCGAAGTGTGCGTGCGGGGCTTCTTGGCGGATGGGATTTGGGCCATGACCGCCGGTATGGTGAACCGATGCGAGCGGTTCGAGCATTCCGGTTGCCGGATTGACCGAGCAGATGCCGACATGGGCGGTACGGTATTCGGCCCAAGCGAGCTTTGTTCCATCGGGAGAAAGAGAGATGTGGCAAGGAACGGTGGGCGCGAGAGCCAGCGAGCCGATCCGGGCAAGGGCGGCGCCGTCTTTGCCGATTGCATAGACGGAGATGCCGCCCGGCTTTTTGGGGTTGTCGATCCGGGACGAAACATTCTCGGCGGCATAGAGAAAGCGTTTGTCTGCCGACAAGGCGAAGTAGATGGAATCGATGGCGTCCTCCACCGCTGCGATTTGGCGGAGGGCACCTGTTTGGAGATCAAAATCAAATGTACGAAGACCGTTGCCGAAGCCTGCGCTGTACGAACCGACAAAAAGAAGCATGGGACACCTCATGAGAATGGAAACAAGTTCTCCTTATTGTATTGAAAATCCGGTGAAAAAGGAAGGGAAATCGTTGGGCGGTGAGCCACCGCGGGCGGTAGCGCGGCGAGGGGGCGGGGTGCGCGGGCGGGGGAGCATGAGCGATGGGGCGCGGCGAGGGGGCGTAATGGCGGTAGGGCGCGATGTCCCCATCGCGCCGCC
>JAEDLN010000121.1 GCA_016295275.1 Kiritimatiellia bacterium | reverse complement strand
TTGGCTTCGGCAATGTATGCCGCAACTTCATCAATAACCTTATCTCCAAATCCGGGATTAGCGCACAGCGAAGTGTCAAGTCCTGATTTAAAGTAGACACTTTCGTATGTGATTATACTGCGATATTCTTCCGATGGTATAGGGTGGATGCAAAGCATCTTCCGAAGGTGCGGGCACCGTACCTGGCGGGGGAGCCGGTGAAGCGGACGTCCGCGTACATAGACATCAATGCGTGGAAGGCGGGGATGGCGGAGCGGCTGGAGGGCTACCGCTGGTGCAGCTTCGCCGCTACCGTCCGTGGCGACAGTAAGGCCCGGGCCGGGTACGCCTTCATGTACGGCGGCGGGGAATGGCGCGTGATCCGGGAGTGCCACGAGCAGTCGATGCAAGAGGCGATGGGCGAGGTGCTGAAGGCGCGCGCGGCGGAAAAGGAAGAGTGCCGGGCTGGGCGCGGCGCATCGCCTTTCCGCTCAAAGGCAGATCCTCGGCTGGAGATTCCGGACAAAGTCGGGATAGGGCTTGGGAAGAGAAGCGAGAGGACGGCGAAGAGAATACTGGAGCTCCTTGTCGACGGGCACATGCGGCCGTCTGCGCTAAGGGAGGCGGTCGGCATCAAGAGCCCAATCCACTTTTCCAGGTACTACCTGAGGCCGCTGATGGAGAATGGCATGATAGAAAGAACCGATCCAGACAGTCCGAAATCGCCCAGACAGGAGTACAAGCTGGCATGAGCTACTATATCAATAATACTATGTCAATGTGACCCTTTTGTCCCGACCCTTTTGCCCCACATTGCTCCGTGATGATCAAAAAGACGTCGGACAATCATCTTGAACGGTCAAACCACCGGATGGACGCACATGCCAAAATGAGCGTCGGAGTCCACAGCAAACGCGAAAGACTTGTCAAAAGATGCCAGTCGAAATCGGCGGCGCGACTGCATCCGTAAATCCACGAAAAACCGACAAGACAACCAAGCATGAACAAAAGAGCGGCGAAAACCTCGTTCGTTGGTGTCTCTAAGCAACCGGCATCTTCGCAATTGAATCGTTGCGGATGCCGCCGAAAAACGCAAATCAAAATGGCGACGAGAAACGTCAATCCGCAGTTCCAAGGTTTGAAAAGAGTCATCGTCAGTTCTTGTTTGAGCGCGGCACACGCTTGCTGGAGATTTGGATTCCAGATCGAATCGTAGTCCGGCAGACCACCTCCCGCGATTCGGACTGCGACCTGCCAGGACAGGGGAAGCGCCAAGCCGATAGCGAGCATCGAAAGGGACTTAAAGGCGTTTTGCCAAAAAGGACGGTAGAAGCTTTCAAAGTGCAGTCTTCTTTGTTCGAGTCTGAACCCCGCAATCATCCAAGCAATCCATCCAAGAATGGCGAACAAGATTCCCTCGTTCTTGAACCAACCTGCCAAACCGAGAGCAATCCAGGCCAACCTTCGTCTTCGCTCGGTCCCGACCCAAAGAAGGTTCCATCCGACCACAATGCACAAAGTCGACATTGAATCAGGATAAAGCTGAGTTCCCGTTTTGAGCGCAACGGGATGGAGGAATAATGCAAGGAGCCAGATTGTTCCTGCGATTCGCGCGGTTTGACCATGGCAGGATGAAGAAACGGCGGCCAGGAATGCAAGCGCCATTGCCGCGCATCCGATCAACTGTGTCAACCATTCCCCACACCCACCGGAGACGGAAAAACAGGACAAGACAAGTGTCGCGGTCCCCGGAGGATAGGCCGGGACGAGGAGCGCCCATGAGTCCTCCGAAAACCAACCTGCCGGCAGCCCGGCGTCAAGAAACCATAATTTCGCCTTGCCGCCCACGACGGCAATGCCGTTGGGCACGAGAAGAGGATGGGACAAGGACAAAAAAACAAGGAAAACGAACAATGCAGCGGCAATTGCGATGTTGAATGTCCGATTGGCATCCCGACGCCGACATCGTGTCAGCGGACAAGCTCGCCCGAAGAAATGGCAGCCGGCAACGACCAGTCCGGCCGTTCCATAAGCGAATGCCGGCCCGGGAGCGAATCCGAACACCGTCGGAAGGAACATCAACGCCGAAAACGAAACCAACCCCACCACGAGGTCGAGGAACCCTCCTAGCAAAAGGCATCCTCCGGCCAATAGGAAAAGAGGAATGATGCCGACCAATTCTCTTGCGGGGGAAACCAATGTCAAACATTCATTCCGGGAAACCGTGGAAGCCGGAGTCCTATCAATGCGAGTCCAAAGACCTCTCGACGTTTCGAGGCAGGAGGCGACTTTCCGCCATCGGTCCGGTGGGCAGCAGGCGGGAGTGTGTCCGTTTCCGTCGGGAGCCAGAACGAAGTCCGCTTTTTCGGGAACGAGATCGGATTCCGTTCCCCGTGTCGGTGGCGTCGGCATCGTCAGCCAGGTCATTTCTTGCCATCGGGCGCGTTCTTCGGAAACGGCGCCCGGCGATGGCGAGACCACGATGTGGAGATTGGATCCGCTCGTCAGGTGCGTCGACGCCATTGCCCTTTCCGAACCGAGTCTGGTCGGTCCTCCCGATTCCCATCCGATGACGGCCCTTCGGATTTCCCGGATGGTTCCCGGCGCCGTTGTGCAGAGCGCAACGATCGCAACAACGAGCGGATAAGACACTCGGAGATTCATGGAATCAAGACGATTTCCCGAATCGCCACGATTTCCGGGTTCCGCGGCGTTGGATGGATTCTGAGGAAACGGACGGGCGACCGAACCGACGCCTTGCAGACTCCATCTCTTCTTGAGACGTTCGCGACGCGAGACCACATCCGCCCGTCGGACGACGTTTCCGCATAACCGGACGAAAGACGGAATTCGCCTTTAATGGTTCCCGTTTTGACGAGAACAGTTCCTTGGAAGGCAGGCTCGAAGGAAAAATCGATGGAATCAGCTTGTCCCATAGGGCTTGCTGAAATGTAGGCCGTTCCGTCCAGGCCGTCCAGAGCCCGGTCGGGACCAGAGGCCGAATCCCGGCCAGATTGGGTTGGCGTAAATGTGATTTTCGTCGGTTCCACCCGGACGGACGATGGCGGCAGCGAGGCGGGCGGAATGCTTCCCGCATTCGATTTGACCGGGCGACCGTTCGCGGTCTTCGAAAACAACCAGTCCCAGACTGGATCTTCCGCCCAGGCCGCCTCTCACGCATTGTGGCCCGTGGCCGGGAAGGTCGATTCGCGCACTTCGCCGCCCCATTCCGCGACAGTCCTCTTGAATGCGTCAAGACCGGCCCTTGCGCCCGGGCGTTGGAACTCGGACTCGTTGTAAAGAAGCCAGTAGTTTCCCGGCTTCGAAGCCGGCACCATGCCGGCATCGGCGGTCGTGGCGACGGGAACCGCGGCCGCGAACCGGCCCGGCCACGCCGAGAGCATGGAAACGGACGCGGAACCGCCGGCGGAGAGGCCCGTGACATAGATTCGGTTTGGGTCGACTGCGCCCGGGCCCAACGAACGAATGGCCGCGAACATGGCGTCGCAGACGAGTTCGGCGAGGTTTGTCGGCGCTTCCGGCGTGCCGCTTTCGATCGTTCCGTCCACCGGAAGCATCGGGGCGAACAAATGGCAGGGATGGATCTTCTGGAACTTCTCGGAACAGACTTTTCTGAAAACGGCCGTCTGGCGGAATTGCAACGCAAGGTCCGTTCCTCTTTCCCCCGTTCCTCCGAAATAGACGACAAGCGGAAGCCCACGCTTTGAAGTCGGGCTCTTGTAAAGAAGGAACGGAAGTTCGTTGACGGGACAGAGAACGGGATTGAAATACTGGTCCGGCGACGGATCGTTGCGTCGGAACCAGGCGGCCGTGAGAGAAAATTCTTCAAGCTGTTTTTGAAATGCCGAAGATGCCGTGTATGGCTCGATTCGTCCGGGATAACCGTCCCCAAGCCGAAAGTCCGACGGTCCTGCAAACGATGATGTCGTTGGTGCGAAGAGAAGAAATATGAGCGCAATCGTTTTTCTCATGCTGTCGGGAAGTGTTGTTGAGCCGCTTTATCGTGTGAATTTATGGAGTAATGTGGGTTATGACGAGTTCTATGGTGAACTCTCCGGTTGGCAACAAATGTTTTTTTATGGACAACTTGTCTATTCTGAAATCTACCTTGTCATTATACTGTTCCAATCGATCACGAATTGCCACAAACTGCCGATCGGAACACAACCGGCCGAGAACAAAATGATCTTTCTGAATTTGAATGAGATCGAATAGGCAGATAAAAAGATGATGAACTCTCGTTTCCGAGTCGGTCGCAATCATCGACTCGAAAATCGCATTGAAAATGCGCTGGCAAGTATGGGCAGACCAGACCCGTTTTGGACGCTTGCCATTGTTTTTATATTCGCGCCATAATTCATAATGAAAGGTCCACAGTTCATCGTCGGAACCCGTCTCCACAAGGGCCCGAATTGCATTGACGTCTGGATCGGTTTTCTGTTGCATGAGGAAACAAGAGAAACCGATACAAAGAGAAAGGATGAGAAATCCGCCAATCACGGAATTTCGAAAAGCTATATATTTTTGGTGTTGATATTTCATTTAGCACTCCAATCTTTTGACGAAATACCTCCATTCCCCGGCAAATGAGTTTCGATTTGTTCTGCGTCATCGACTTTTTTTTCAAAATCAACGCAAGCGCCCGCGCCTGTAGCTTGGTCGTATCCATTGACATTGATGTAGTCATCTGTTCGTGAAAGCGGATCCTTTGACAATTCTTCGCTATTTTGCCACCATCCATGATCCCAGTTCTCACGCAGAATAGAATCGTCCCTCCCCGAAGAAAACCCTCTTTCTTTCCAAGGCGAAGACTCCTCCCATGTATCCGGAATATAGTCGAAATCCATGTCATTGCTGGCATCAAAAAGAGAATCGCCCCAACCTCCCTGATGAAGTGGAAGCCAGAAGCTTTTGTGATGTCCCGCTTCGTGTGCAAGGCATTTTGCAAAATAAACTATGCCTTGTCCGCATGAATCACTAACCTTGATATCACATTCCAACTGAAAGATAGATGACAAGGCATGCCTATGAACGGCACTGTATTTTCCATCAATTGTTTTTCCGCTAGAGTATATGCACTCATCGGGAATGTCCGCTACAGAATTGCGAATGGCTTGCTGCCAATATACATACCAGTTTGGATCGCCTTCATGAATCCGATCTAGATGCTTTTTTGACGCTCCGGTCCCTTCTTTCTTGAATCGGAACTGAACGGATTGAGACCAAGGCGCAACTCCCGTTCCTTCAATTGAGAGTGCCACGCCGTCTTCCTTTGTCCCGAAGTCAGAATTGTTCAACGGCATGCTTTCGTAGTCGAATGTCCATGTGTCAGCCTCGCGGGAACCACTGTTTGGCGATACCGAACCGCATGAGGGAAGAGTCCATTTCAGGCGTTTCCAAATTTCCTCTCGGACCCCGTCATCCTTGATGCCTTCCAGAGACGCCGCTTTGCAAATGATATGGCATTCGCCATCGTTCTCCTTGTCAAACACCCACAAGGCATCATCTGCGGAATCTGCCTCGGAATTGCCGGCTTCGCCATCGGGAGGTGCTTCTCCCGAAGGAGAGACAATGTACATGTCAAAGACGGCCAAGCCAATTGGTTGCAAGCAACCAACTCGATTCGTATTCTCGACCGCAGAAGGTTCTGGATTGACGAAAAGAACAAGAGAGTTTCCGGGATTGTTGCATAAAAGCGGGATTCTCGTGTGAGGACAGGAGAAACGTCCGACCCCGCATACAATGTCCGATGTTTCCGATGTTGCAGAAATAATGTTGTTTCCGTTTTTCAAAAAACCAGCGGGGTCGGAAACTATGATAGCATTTGGAGCAATACCATTCGTATCCGGTTGGGGTTGAAGTTCAATAGAAGTCATTGGGTTGATTTCAGATGTGGATCTCCGATGGAGAAATGCCGCCCAAGGTGCTGTGTCATCTGTGAATTGAAATAAGGGATTTTTAGCGGTTAGCGAACATGTAAAGACAGAGAACTGAAAGGAGAAGGTTTTCGGGGCATCGCCCGACTTCTTCCAATACTGAACCTCGCAAGAATACGTGCCAGGCTCGTCTGGTTTTATGATATAGTCCCACGCAGTATCAACAGATTCATGAAGGTAGACCCCTTCTGTTTTTGCCGAAGCAGTCGCGTATGTGGTAATCGTTGTCCATGCGGACTCCGATGCGGATTGTTTGCGAAACCGGACATTGCACTTGAAAATCTTTCTGTAACTCGTCCCCGAGCGAAAGTACGGCCAGATGCGGACTACGCCTCCCACCATAGCTGAAAGGTTTCGTGCGTTTTTAAATTGGCTCACAAGCTCATCGGACGGGGAAACCGGAATTTGGTTGGGGTACAGAATCAAATAAGGTCCGCCGGCCGAATTGTTGACGGAGCTGGTGGTTCGAGACTCATGCCGTTCGCGTTCGTCGACGGAAGTTGTGACTTTGCGAGGGACTTTGCGAAGCGGTGGAGTCCGTGTGCTAGAATAAACAGTCCAATCGTAGGCGACCAGTTGAACGAAAACGACGTTGTCACGTTTGACTTCAAGCATCAGTTCAACTTCGCCATTTGAATCGCAAACACCGGATTCGTCGGCAAATTCGACCCATTCACTCAAATCGGACGGCGATTCCGGCGAATTTGAAAAGGTTTGCTGATTGCCATCTTCGTCTTCGATGACTACTTCCTCAACGAACATTCGCACCTCGTGTCCCGCAAGCGGCTGGAAAGGCGAATCATCGGAGGCTTCCTTGTGGAGGCGGAGTCGGAATTTGTTCTGGACCCTTCCATCGGAAGGGATGTAGTCGGGATCAAGAACCCATTCGTCGTCTTCCTCGAATTCGTCCCAGACAAATGAAACGGTTGCACTTTTTGTCGATGCTCGAACGGTTCCGGTCTCTCCCACGACATCGGACGACGTGAAGCAACCTTCCGCGACACCTCCCGCCCCTGAAGAACACTCCTGATAGTCTCCTAGAGGCCGCAACGATTGTCTGCCCAACGTCAGTGCGGCATCGAATTCTTCCGTATGCCCAAGTCCTCCTTCAAGTCGAACGAGAAAGGGCATGTCAATACGGTTTGGAAAGACAGTTACGCGGACATCGGCTTGGTGGGGATCGGTCGGCAAGGCTCCGGCGGCAATCGTCGCAGTATTTGCCCACTCTCGCTCCGGCCAACCGCATCCGGCAACCTCCACGGACAAAACATGCACAACAGTCAACCATGCCGTATCCGTGCACTTGTTCGTCTGGTGTTCGACTTTGATCCAGTAATTGCGCTCTTCGTTGGACGGGATGGCGCCTGCCACCCGAAAGTTTTTCGATGCCAGTTCGTTCCACGGAAATTTGACGCCGCTTTGGATTTCCGACCACGTCCCGTCTTCGTTGATTTCGAAGACCCGCACTCCGGTCCAAGT
>JAEDLN010000120.1 GCA_016295275.1 Kiritimatiellia bacterium | reverse complement strand
GTGCGATGGGGCGCGGCGATGGGACGCGGGGGGCGGCGGGCAGGCGAGGGGGAGTATCAGGTCCGTTTTGCGGCGGATTTTCCCGAGATGATGTTTTTCGGGGTCGGGACTTTTCGTTGTGCACGGAATTCGCGCATGGATATGCCGTTCAGGCGGCGGAAGACGGTGCAGAGTCCGGACGAGGATGCGAATCCGACCGCCTCGGCGATTTCGGCGATTGTCTTATCCGAATCGAGCAATTGGCATTTCACTTCCCTCATGATGCGGTCGTTGATTGCCTCGAGGATGGTACGTCCCACATGGGTTCGAAAATGTTTGGACAAGTAGCTGCGCGAAGCGCCGCTGGCTTTCACGACCGAAGGGATATCGAGGATGGACGGCGGCGAGCGTTCGATAAACGAGACGGCCCGAGCCACCGCCAGATTGTTGATTTCGGAGCGGCGGGTCGAATCGCGTTCGACCACGCGGACGGGCGGGCAGAGAATGACGCGATCGCACGGCGGTTCGCCCTCGATTTGCCGCAGCAGCATTTTGAAAGCGGTTCGTCCGAGGCGGACGTGTTCGACCTTGATGGACGAAATGAGAATCGGCGCGTTTTCGCAGATTTCGCGTTCGTCGTCGACTCCGAGCACCGCCACGTCCCCCGGCACGGAAAAGCGTGCGCTTTCGCAGAAATTGATGGTATCGCGCGCCACGAAGTCGTTGCTGCAGAATACGCCGATCGGGCGTTCCAGGCGTTTGATGACCTCGATGAAGTTTCGTTCATCGATTTCCGGCGACGATTGCATGGTTGCGATTTGCGGGATTTCTCCCTCGTAGCCGTGTTCGCGCAACGTATCTGCAAAGGCTTTGTAGCGCGGACCTTGCCACCATTGCACATTCTCGTTGTCGCCGATGCCTGCGAACAGAAAAGAGCGGAAGCGGTCCTGCTCGAACAGGTAATCGGCCGCCATGCTGCCGATTGCCCGATTGTCCACGGAGCAGACGGCAATCGGCTTGCCGATTGCCTGGCGCCATTCTTGAACCGATTCTTCGGCAAGGAGCACGGCCGGGACGCTATGGGCGCGGAGAGCGGCGAGAAGCGGTTCGCTGCGCATGTGGGAAATGACGGCAAGGCGACCGGTTTTGAACAGTTCGCTTTTGATGTAGATATTCTCCAGGGAATCTTCATTGACGAGGCGGATCCGCGAGATGCCGATTTCCCGTGCGATTTGCATAACGCCTGCTCGAACGCCGGAATCGAAGGCGTTTGTGCCATCGGTGAGAAGAATCCAATAGTCTTTGCTGGAAACACGCTTGTTCATGGATGGATTTCCTGAATGGAGGGACAACGGAATGGAAAGGATAAGGGGAAGGGGTGAAATTCCAAATATGAATTTTTCGTAGATGAAATAAAAACACATGTGGATGATTTTGAGATATCATATCACAGAGCGTCAAAAAATCACCCCTAATTTTTTCGTGCCATGAAAAAGCTATTATCTCTGAGTGCGGCGTTGGCCGTCGCGATGTTGCCGTCGGTATCCGACGGCGAGGTTCGTTTTGCCCGAGTCATCGGGGACAACATGGTATTGCAGCGCGATGTTGCCGCGCCCGTCTGGGGCTGGGCCGATCCCGGCGCAACGGTAACCGTCTCGCTCAACGGCAAACGGGTTGGCGAGACAACCGCCGGAGAGGACGGACGCTGGCAAGTGAAGTTGCCGGAGCAGAGCGCCAACAAGGTTCCGTCGGTATTGACGGCTGCAAGCGGTTCGGAGAAGCATTCGATCACCAACATTCTCTTTGGCGACGTGTATTTCGGTTGCGGGCAGTCGAACATGGCGTATACCTTCAACGGATACGGGCGCCTTCCGGTCGGCGGCGAGGAGTTCATCCGGAAAGCGACGGGCAATCCGAACATCCGCACGCTTCTGATGAACGACGGCGAGAACAAGAATGCGCCCAATGCGCGATTCGATGCGCTCCCGCCCGTCCGGTGGGAAACCTCGACGGCCGATGCGATTCGCCGCAATGGCGCGGCGTTATACTACATGGGCTACAAGCTCAATCAGGAATTGGACGTGCCGATCGGTCTTGTCAACGCTTCGTGGGGTGCGACAAAGATCGACGGTTGGATCGACTCGCTATGGACCAAGGACAACGGCACTGGCTATGCGCGCGGCATTGCCAACCATTGGTTCAACCGGTGGGACGGTTTTGTCAAGCGTGGCGGAGCGGAGGCCTACGAAAAAGAGATCAAGGCATGGAATGCTCGGTTCAATCCGGGCGACAATTGTCTGCCGCAGCTGCACGATCCCGATTTCGACGATTCGGGCTGGTACGATGTCGAGCCTGGCGAAGGCGGCTTTCAGGTTGCGCCGTTTCCCGAAGGATTCAAGGGTGACGTATGGTTGCGTGCCGTCTTCGAGCTGACCGAAGAAGATCTCCATAAAGCTTGGGCGATCGGCTATCACGATTCGTACGGACAAGACATGACCTATCTCAACGGCCATGCGTTCGGCGGTTCGGGAAGTCCGAATCACGGGTATGGCGTTCCAACCGACAAATACGGGCGCGTCGGCAAGAACGTATTGGCGATCCAGTACAAGGTTCACAATGCGAAAAACGGCGACAAAGCCGGTGGCATGCATCAGCCCGTGCGTCTTTCGCTTTGGCCGAAAGGCGAGCAATCGATACCGTTGAAACTCAAGTGCATGTTCGGCGAGGTGGTGCCGCACGACATTTGGAACCATCCCGAATGCCGCAAGCCGGACGATGCGCGTTCGATCAACATGTTTTCGGCGACATCGATGCACAATGGATTGGTCCAGCCGCTTTATCCCATGGCGATCAAGGCTTGCGTCTGGTATCAGGGGTGCAGCGATTTGGGCAACGGCCAATACGTAAATCTCTTTGAAAATCTGATTGGCGCCTGGCGGGCCCAGTTCACGTATCGCGACCGTTTGCCGGTGATCATCACGGAAATTGCGCCGCACCAGCTGGATACCAAGCCGAACTCGCAAGGGCGCATCGATGCCGGCGAGACGAAACACCCCACCTGGTCGGTCAATGCGGACATGCGCCGCCAATTGAACGAGCTCGGGCAGCTGTTTCCCGATTGCGGCACGGTATCGCTGGTGGATCTCGGCGAGAAGGACATTCACCCGATTCGCAAGCAAGAAGTCGGCGAACGGTATGCCGCGTGGGCATTGGAGCACATTTACGGACGCGATATTGCCGGCACTTGTCCGACGGTCGAATCGGTCGAATGGAGCGGCAACAAAGCGATTTTGAAATTGCGGGATGCGAAAGGGTTGAAGACCTCCGACGGAAAGCCGGTTTTCGGCTTCGAGTTGGCGGGGCCCCCTCAGGTTTACACGGACAAGAAGGGGAAGGAGAAAGAAGGCGTCGATCTCTACTATGCCGATGCGAAAATCGTCGGCGATACGATCGAGCTCAGCCATCCTGAAGTCCAAGAAGCCTTTGCCTTTCGTTATGCCTGGTTCGACTTGAACATCGGCTGGAACGTCGTCAACGGCGCCGGGCTTCCGCTTGGCACCTGCCGCGGCTTCAAAGACGGAACGTACTATCCTGAAATCGCCAAGTAGAGCAAACGATGAAACATCTGACAAAAACAGCTTCTCTAGCCGTTGCGCTGGGCTTTTGCGCGGCGGCTTCGGGAGAAGCGTATCTCGATCCGAAAGGACTTGGGTTCGATCCGTTCGTGCCATACGATCGGCTTTCCTCCAAGGAGCTGTATCCGACGAATGGCGGGTTTTCAGTATCGTCCGAAGGCCATTTGCTGGTAAACGGAAAACCGCGTTATCTGACGGCGACGATTTGGTATGGCGCGACCGAGTTGGAATGCAACGAAGACACGCCCGGCTATGTCGACGAGCTCAAATGGCTCTATCAGGCGATGCCCGGCTACGAGAATTTGCAGCGGCTCGGGCTGGATGGCCTTGGCGTCGAAGCTCCCATGGAATGGATGCTGACGCTCAATCCGAAGCAGCGCATGCGTCGCCGCGACGACAAAAAGTTCGAATCGGCCATTGCCGCCGGGTTGCCGGTGTACGTCGATTTCACCGCGGCCGAGTGGGGGCACGGCTGTCTGTCGTACGATGAAAAGTCCCGTGCTCCCGGCGGCCATCACTTCATGCCCTATTCGATTCTGACCGAAGAAGGGCGGAAGGTCTGGCTGACGATGTGGACCGAAGGGGCGCGGGAAACCATGAAGATGGGTTGGCGTCCCTGGTGCTATGAGCTGATGAACGAGCCGGCATCGTCCGAGCTGGGTTCCATCGACGGTTCGCTCCGTCCGGTCGACCGGCTGAAAGCGCTTGAAGAGCGTTTTGCCACCCTGCTCGAAGAAGGTCAGGCGGCGTTGAAGACCGTTCATGCGGATGCGCGCGCCTGTTTCCAGCCGACGACGATGCGGACGAAAGGCATCGATTTGTATCGCAGCAACGAGAATTTGGAAGTCGTCTGCGCGCCGACGGGCGGCCATGGCGGCGCCGTCGAAGCGCATTTGCTTCGGGCGTTGGCGGACGGCAAGCCGATTGTCGATTCCGAGATGTATGTCGGGTGCGACACGAATTCCATTCGGCAGAGTTTTCTCGACCAGTACCAGCGCGGCTACAATGTCTCGTATATGTTCAAATGGTCTCGGCGGCCGGGAGATTGGCGATCGGTCCATCAAGTCGAAGAAACGGAAGGCAAATGGAAAGGCGTGAAGTTCTGGCGGATGTGGCCGGAAGAATCGCTCAAGCGAGTCGGCAAGGTCAGCGCCTACAATTTTCTCTGTCCGTACAAAGTTTCCACGGACCAGTTGTTGGGCATTCGTCTGGCCAAGCGCGAGATAGAAGACGTCGATCTCTTTTTCACGCCGCGCGATCGTGGAGTCAAGCGCGAGGTGGCGACGGTCTTTTCGGCGCCGACCGAACGGCTGACGCAGTGCGGCGGACCCGGAAATGTCCGTTTGTTCGATTCGGCCGTTACCGCCGTCGAATATGCGCATTATCCGCAGGATGTGATTTTCGAGCCGCAGTTCACCAATACGCTCGACCGGATTTCCCGCTACAAGGTGGTGGTTCTGGCCGGCGTTTCGGCGATGTATCCCGGAAGTTGGAATACGCTGAAAAAATGGGTTGAAAAAGGCGGACGCCTTGTCGTTTTGCGCGAAAGCGCGTCTCTCGACGAATATGGCGAGCGCAATCCGGAAGCGCCGGAGTTGCAGCCAGGCGAGACACCGTTCGGCAAAGGAACGATTGCGTTTTATCCCGAAAAGCTGGGATCCCTGGCGATGGCGGAGAAAATCGCCACAGCGGCATCGGCCGCAGGCGTGCATCCGTCTTGCGAAATGCTCGATGCCGTCAAAGACGACGGTTCTGCGGCTTCCTCGATTGAAGTGACGCCTGCGCGTCGCGGAAAGCTCGATGCCTACATGATCACGTCGCGCGCTCCGACGACGCCGATTGTCCGGTTCAAGCCGGCTCCGGCGCCGGGGAGCAAGAAACCGGTGCTGGTCCGGATTTGGACGGAACCGGGTGGAGCGGAAGTTCCCGGTGCCGACAGCCGCGTCCGCAATCTCGTTTCGTGCCGCCAACCGCTCAAGCCGGATTCGAACGGGTATTACGTGCTGACCCTCAACGGCGGTTCGCAGTTCTACGTTTACGGCGATCCCGCCGAGATTCTCAAAGTCTATCCGCGCACGGCTGCCGATTGCGAATGGCGACCGGAGCTGACGGCGAAACAGGCGCTTGCCAACGGGCGGGCGTATCTCGAGCAGGAAAAAGCCGAACGGGCCGCGCGCATGCCGGTTTTCGATGTCGATCCCAATCATCTTGCCTTTGTGCGGTTGCACGAAAAGGCGAATCTTCAGAATCCCGGATTCAAGATTCCGTGGGGCGTCACCGATTGGCGCGGGATGCGGTTCGATTTCATCCGCTTCGACCAGAATCAGTTCAAGGACGTCATTGCCGTCGATCAGGTTGTCCGGGACATTGTCATCGATCGTCGTGTCCTCAACCTCTATTTCTGCCATACGCGCGCACCGGTCTACCGGGTTCGGTATGAAGACGGAAAGACGGCTGTCATCGCAGGCAAGGATTGCCGCGAAGTCGTCGGATGGAAGGATGACGAAGGACATTCCTATCAAATCGCCGAGTGGAAGAATCAACGCCCGGAGGTGAAAATCGCCTCGCTCGACATTGCGCCCGCGAAAGGCGAAACGTCGTATGTTGCGGCGATTACGGTGCAAAAGCCCACGCCTGCCACTGTGAAGCTGCCGCCGCTTTCGCGCACGGGCGGTAGCGGAGGCGTCCATCCCTCTTACGATGCGACCAACGGCGTTTGGAATGTCGCGCTCGACGAATCGGCCGGCAACTGGTGTCTCGCCAATGCCGATTTTGCGCAAGGCACTCCGATTGAACCGGGCAAGTATACCCGTCTCTATTTCGAATTCAACCGTTTGCCGGATGCGGACGGAAACTACCACGACCATGCGACCGTTCAGCTCAAACTCAACGGGCGCGATGCGAACGGAAAGCTCGTCTTTGGCGGTTGGCGCGTTCCGATGTATCAACGCGGCGGTTGGGCGTTTCGCACGGACAACGATCCAGAGACTTGGCAAACGGTCTGGATCGGAATCGACAAAGGAACGATTCCGGAACACATGCGCAAGATCATTTCCATTGCGGTGCAGTTCCAGATGATGCCGGCCGAGCATTCCGGCGTGGCATTCCGGAATTTCCGGCTCGAAGAAGGTTTCGAGGAGTAACGGAAATCGGCAGGATGGGGAACGCGAAGAAGCAAAAACGGGCGTATGCGCCCTTGCAAAACGGGTTCCCCATCCACGATTCAAAATCCAAAAACAACATCTTTCGTAAACGAAAACAAAACACAGATGAACGTGTTCATGGTACATTCATGTTTGGAGTAGAGGCGGATGTCTCTTTTCCACGTGACACGTTGTCTTTTCATTAACGGAGTTCCCATATGAAACCCTACCATCCTGCTTTTGAGCGAATCTTCGGGTTTGCGCGCATTTCGCTCTTCCTCTTGCTGTTCCTGTCGCAGACGGGCGAAGTGCGATCCGAAACGGTCAATCCGACTGCCTTTACCCACAGCAGCTCAATTCTCGTCGGCGGCTATGCCGGCTCGAGTGTGTTGGCGAATTTCCCGCTGATGATCAAGCTCGCCGAAAACTCGCCGATCGGGTTTTCCTATGCGGATTGCGAACCGGCGACATTGCGATTTGCCGACAGCAGCGGGGAGATCATTCCGCACGAAATCGACACCTGGAATCCGGATGGAACCTCCGTCATTTGGGTGCGGGTGCCCGAACTTTCCGGTACGTCAACGGAGCTGACGATGTATTATGGCGGCAGCGGCGATGGCGTCGCAATTGTTACCGGCGAAGTGTGGTCGGCTTCCGGGTACAATGCCGTCTGGCACTTTTCCGGCAA
>JAEDLN010000119.1 GCA_016295275.1 Kiritimatiellia bacterium | reverse complement strand
GGCGGGGTAATCCGTTTCCAGCCATTTCCTCACGAGAGCCGGGTTCTGCTCCCTTAGCCTTACAGGGTCAGCAACTGTATAAGGTACAGTATGTAGTTTACCAAATTTTGATTAGACAAGACCCTTCTGTATAATTGCAGAAAACCTACATTAAAGGAAGAATGCTTTTTCCACTCGAATGAAGATAACTCATTTCCCCATCTACTGAAAGGACTTTTGCGAAAGAATGGTAGAAATCCCATGTTTCAGCAAAGACAAGAGGCGTCAGGAAAGAGCCGTCATGTGCAATATACCCCCATCTGCCGTCACGGCAAACACCAGCGAAACCTTCGGAAAATGAAGAAACAAGATCAAACGACATATCAAACAACGGAGTACCAGACCAATCGACAAAAGACCAAGCATCCTCCCTTTTTACGGCGAATGTCCCTTCTTCAGAATTAAACATTTCGTCGAAAACGCAAGGCATGACAAGCGAGCCAGACCTATCCACGCATCCCGACTTTCCATTCCTCGCAATTACGGAAAGACCATCATAGAATGGGCTTGCGCTTTCGCAATCAAACTGGAGCGTTGTTTTTCCATCAACTCCGATAAAAAAGCAAATCCCGTCTTTTTTAACGCACGACCAACCGCATTCGTCAAAGCTATCGGCATTATCAAATATTGGTGGAATACGAAATTTGCCGGATGAATCAACAAATCCCATTTTATTATCAACCGCTGCCAATGACAAACCCGACGACGGCAACGCAAGATTATCAAATGCTGGCTTGATAACGAATTTACCAGATTTGTCAATCATGCCGTATTTCCCCCTTGAACCATTATTGTCAGATACTATGGCAAGTCCCCCTTCAAAACTGTAAGCCTCACCAAATAATGGTGGTATTGCGAAACAACCTGCACCATTTATATATCCAGACCCATCTTCAGTTGCGACAGGAGCCAGCCCTTCACTAAAAGAATCTGCGTATAAAAACTTAGGCGGGATGACTATTTCTCCGCTTTGGGAAATGTAACCCCACTTCCGAGCTGAATTGAAAAGAATAGGCAAGAACATCTTTAGGGAACAATCATAGCTTATATAGAAGGGTCTGATCCTGTAAGGCTTGTGCCGGCAACGTCGACGACGGTTTCGTTGGTAAGCGAACCGAAGGTATCGTAGGCGAATGTCGTCCTGCCGGGAGCATCAACCGGCGCGGAAACGGCATGCAACTTCTTCGCTATCTCGTGGGCAAGTTTCATGATTTGGGAGCGAAATGAGAGAAAGGGATTATCGCACTCTTAAGCGCTTAAGCGCCTCGGTTATGACCTTGACATCGGATTTTGACACCGACATAAAGCACTTCCAGTTAGTCGCAGTCCTGCCCATTGATCCATCTGCGCACTTGAGAAATTGCACGTCATAAGTTCCAGGTAGCTGACGAAACGATCCAAAGTTTCCAAATACATCTGTCCGCGTGGCAAAATGCGACAAGTCGTACTCCTCAATGCTCCGATACAGTCGACTTATTATAAGAATCTTTTCGCTTGTTATTTTATATTCCGTCAACATCAGTTCTAAACCACTATACAGCGGAATCAATATCATCAAAGCCCCAAACAACTCCGGTAGCCACATATCACCCTGAGGGAGCCGCATAACAAATAAACAGAAAGCGAGTTGCAACAGCCCTAATAAATACGATAAAAGTTTCCCCCATCTAAGGAAAGGCAGATGCGGTCGACCAGACCAAATTGTGTCATCTAAGAGCAAGCAAGACAGCTCGTCGATCTTTCTCTCCGAACGCACACGCAACCGAATCTCCCCTGCAGGGACAAAATACGATACCACAGTATATTTTCTCATTAGAACAACTCCTTTGTGTAATTATACAGAAGGGTCTGATCCTTTTATATCGTATCCTTCATACTCATGCCATAATAACGAGCCGGATAGGCAATCCCACTCCGTTGTCGTCAATTGACCGGCGAGGTTTTCGAATGTTCTCTGTTTGCCTGTGCTGTTATACTTCATCTGGTTTCTTGCGATAGTTTACCAAACGCCGCTGATGTACGCATCTGTTTTCTGTTCGGGAATTTCGCCGCGTGGCACACGACACAGTCCCCATGGAATCAAGCATATACAGTATTAAAGCTTATATAGAAGGGTCTGACCCTGTAAGGCTATCGCGGGCGATGCAGGATGCAAAGCCGCGCACCGCGCCACGGCGCGGCGGCGCGAGCCGGGAGGCCCGGCGGTCAAGCATCGCGCCCTACCGCCATGTCGCACGGTGGCGTGGGTGCGCGGCGTGGATGCGCGGCGTGGGGTGTACGGTGTGGGGTGCGGCAATGGGGGCACAGCGTAGGGGGCAGCGATGGGGCTCAAAACGGGGGGATTCGTCTGGAAATGGATTTTCGTTGACCTTTTTCCTGGTTGCCGCTAGAATTGGATGCGTTTTCGGTGTGGAAACTGTTTCGGGGCGAGCGTTCCGGAGCGGCTTTCCCTGTTTTTTTATTATCCTGTTACGATTTGTTTTTTCCGCAAACGGAGTCACACGGCATGGCTATCAACACGAATTTCGAGAAAGAGCTTAGAGGTTTTGAGCGCGATCGCGGCATCAAGCGTGAAACGATGTTGTCCACGATTGTCGATGCGTTGCAAGCGGCGGCCCGCAAGAGTCCGTTTTGTTCCGGCGACGTCAAGGTAACCATCGATCCGGTGACATTGGCGTTCAAAGCCGAGGAGACGCTGATTGTCGCGGATACGCCCCAAGCCACGGGTGCGGCGGGTTCTGCGTACATTTCCTTGGAAGAGGCCCGCAAAATCAATCCAAATGTATCGCTGGGCGAAAAGATTCAGCGTCCGATCGATCCGCGTGCTTTCGGGCGCATTTCCGCGCAGATGGCCAAGCAGGCGTTGGTCCAGGGAATCCACGCGTCCGAGCGCGACATCATGCAGAGCAAGTATGCGGACAAAGTCGGGCGGATTGTGACGGTTACGGTTCGTCAGATTTACCATAAGGATTCGTTCTGCGATTTGGACAGCGGCGGAGAAGCGATTCTCAAGAGTCGCGACCGGATGAAGAGCGATCGTTTCACGAATGGCGATACGATTCGTGCCGTGATCCGCCATGTCGGCATGGAGCAGGATCCGCGTCGTGTCGAGGACGATGGGGCGGGCTCGCTTTCGCGCGGGTCCCATTCCCATGCGGTTCGCATGGTCGACGAATCGGCGGGCAATCCGTGCGTAAAGCTCTCCCGTACGGACAAGCTGTTTTTGAAAGCGCTTTTGTTCGAGCAGTGTTCCGAGATCAAGGATGGAACGGTGGAGATCATCAGCATTGCGCGTCAGCCGGGCATCCGTTCGAAGGTTGCGGTTCGCTCGAACGATCCGAAAGTCGATCCCATTGGCGCGTGTGTCGGCGTACGCGGCTCGCGGATTCGTCCGGTGATTTCCGAGCTCAACGGCGAGAAGATCGACATTGTTCCTTGGAGCGACGATTTCGAGACGTATGTCCGCAAGGCGCTTTTGCCTGCCATGGTTTTGAGTGTCGACATTGACTACCATGCGCACCAGATTACGGTTTTCATCGATAAGAATTCGCTTACGCCGCTCATTGGAAAGCTTGGCATGAACACGCGGTTGGCCTCAGAGCTGTTGAGCGATTCGACGCACACGACCTGGACCATTTCGGCGCGTGAGTTGGCGACGGCGGATGCCGAGGAAACGGAGCATGCGGTAAGTGCCGCGAAGTTCCAGCGTGATTTTGCCGCGAAGGTCAAGGAGCTTTCCGACCGTTTGAACCTTGATTCGGAAACGGTTACCACGGTTATCCGGCACGGGTATCTTTCTCCGGAAGGCATCATGGAGGCGACGCTGACCGACTTTGTCGCAGAAATGGGGCGCGAGCTCCCGGATGCGAAGTCGGAGGAGGTTACATCGTTGCGTGAAGAAACGGCCCGGGCGGTCTGGGCCGCTGCGGAAGCGGCGATGTTGGCCGGAAGCGGTACCGCGCAATAAAGAACTTGAAACAGACGCACTGGTCGACGTATGAGATTATTTGAACTTGCCACAGAACTGAAAACATCCGCTCGCGATTTGTATCGTCAAGCGAAGGGGATGAATGCGGATATCCAGAGTGTGATTTCGCTGGTGTCCCCGGAGGACGAGCGAATCATCCGGAGCGGTTTTCACCGTCGTTTGGAAGCCGACATTGCTCGGGAGGAAAACGAGGTACAAGCCCGGCTTCGGGAAAAGGCCGAGAAGGCCGTTTCGTTGGCGCGTGCCAATGCGAAGGCGGATGCCGAGTTGTTGGACGCGGCTGCGAAGCGAGCGGCCGAGTATGTGAGCAGCGAGCGTCCGTTGGATCGGTTCCTGGCATCCCGTCCGGCCGTTGCCGCTGTCGAGAAGCCGACCAAGAAGCCGGTTGCCGAAGCGAAGCCGGTTGCCATCGAGGCGAAGCCGATTTCCGAGACAAAGCCTGCCGCCGAAGAGAAGCCGGTTGCCGAAGCAAAACCGGTTGCCTTGAAAAAGCCGGCGGAAGCGACGTCTTCGGAAGAGAAGAAAGCGGAGCCGGCGGTAGCGGCGCCTGAAGAGTCCAAGGCGACGGCGCCTGCCGAGCCGGCGTTGCCGCCGGCCGCGCAGCGTGCCATTGGCGGTATTGCGCCATTGCCAGTTCGCCGGAATGTCGCACCGCGTCCCGAGTTTGTTCTTCCGGTCCGTACGCCGCGGCCGGCTCCCATCAAGAAGGCTCCTCCGCAAGCGATGCATCCGGCGGATACGGCTACGGCGGGTGCGGCGCCTCGCGGCACCGAGAAGAAGGGTGGGCTGCAGGGGGCCGGAGGCGTAAGCCAGACGGCTCGCCGCATCCAGAACGATACGCAGGAAAATCGTGACATTCGTCGCGACAAGAAACGCGAGCGCCAGGAGCAGCGTCAGGAGCAACGCCAGGAGCTGCGTCAGGAGCAGCGTCGTCAGGAGGCGGCGCAAGCGGTTGCGAACGGAACGGACAAGGAAATTCCTGTCCGCGGCACGATTGTGGTCAAGGATTTTGCGGAGAAATTGGGCATTCGTCCGAATCAGTTGATTACAGAACTGATGAAGATGGGCGTCTTGGCCTCCATCAATCAGAGCATTGATGCGGAGACGGCCGGAAAGATTGCGGTTGTCCATGGCTTTACGGTTGTCCATGAAAAGCGTCGCAATTCGGACGCCAAGCCGGTTTACCGCGATCCCTCTCAGGACGACGAGATTCCGGAGGATCGTCCCGATCAGCTTCGTCCGCGTCCGCCGGTTGTCACCTTCTTGGGGCATGTCGACCATGGCAAGACGACGCTGATGGACTACATCCGTTCGGCGCATGTCGCAGCCGGCGAAGCCGGTGGCATTACGCAGGCGATCAGCGCCTATTCGGTCGAAGTCTCGGGGCGCAGTATCACCTTCTTGGATACGCCGGGGCACGCCGCCTTTTCTGCGATGCGTACGCGTGGTGCGAGTTTGACCGATGTCGCCGTGATTATCATTGCGGCGGACGATGGCATCATGCCGCAGACGAAGGAAGCCATTCAGGCTGCCCGCAATGCGCATGTGACGATTATGGTTGCCATTACGAAGTGCGACAAACCGTCTGCGAACGTCATGCGCGTCATGCAGCAGCTTCAGAATGAGAATCTGACGCCGGAGGAATGGGGCGGCGATACGGTTGTCTGCCAGGTTTCCGGCATTACCGGCGAAGGTGTCGGCAATTTGCTGGACATGATTTTGCTTCAAGCGGACGTTCTCGAGCTTTCGGCCAATCCGGATCGCCGTGCGAACGGATCGGTTATCGAGGCCTCCATGGCGCCGGGGTCCGGTCCCGTTGTCAATGTTCTCGTGACGGGTGGAACGCTCAATGTCGGCGACATCATGATTTGCAACGAGTTCTACGGAAAGATTCGCGCATTGACCGACAGCAATGGCCGTCGGTTGAAGTCGGCCGGTCCGTCCTCTGCGGTTTCCGTGATGGGCCTTTCCGGGGTTCCGGAGGCGGGTGCGGAGTTTCGCGTTCTCAAGAACGAAAAGCGTGCCCGTGAAATTGCCGAGAAAGCGGCGATTCAGCGCAAGGAGCAGTTGCTTGGCGCTGCCACGCAAGCCCGTTCGGTGGATGACATTTTCCGTCGCATGCACGAAGCGGACAAGTTGACGTTGAACCTGATTTTGCGTGCGGACGTTCAGGGATCGGTCGAGGCCATTGTCGAAGCCATCCAACAGATCAAGAGCACGAAGGTATCCACGAATATCATTCAGAGCGGAACGGGTTCCATTGCGGTCAACGACGTCGAGCGTGCCGGCAACGGAAAGGCGTTGATTATCGGTTTCAACGTTTCGCCGGAGAGTGGCGTAAATGCATTGGCGCGCCACCATGGCGTCCGCATTCAGACCTTCCGCATCATCTACGAGCTGTTGGATTTCGTGAAGCAGGAAATGCTTGCGTTGTTGCCGGCCGAGTATCGCGAAGTTGTTCGCGGGCATGCGTTCGTCAAGCAGGTCTTCGATCTGGGCAAGGACGGCGTTGTCGCCGGTTCGATTGTCAACGACGGCTTCATTACGACCAAGGGGCAGATGCGCGTATTGCGTCGCGGCAAGCTTTTGCACACCGGCGCGATTGCGACCATCCGCCACTTCAAGGAATCGGTCGAAGAGGTCAAGATGGCGCAGGAATGCGGCGTGATGCTGGAGTCCTTCAAGATGTTCGAAGAAGGGGATGTTTTGGAGTGCTTTGCCTTTGAGGAAATTCCCAAAACGCTTTAACGGCTATTGCGAAACGGTAACGATATGAGACCGGGCTCGAAACCGAAGGTTGACCGCATGAAGCGCGTCAACGAGCAGATTTTGCGAGAGCTTTCCACGGGCCTCTACCGAGTCGGTCAGGGGCAAGGGATTGATTTTGCCAAGATATCCTTTTTGGAGGTCCATACGTCACCGGACTTGCATACGGCGCAGGTTGTCGTATCGGTTCTCGGCTCTGCCGAGGATGCGATACGCACCTTGGGGTGGTTGAAGGAAAATCGGATTGCCTTTCAGGCGCATCTTGCGAAGACGGTGGGGCTGAAATATACGCCCATTCTCCATTTTCGCCAAACGAAGGCCATTGAAAAGGGGACGCGAGTCCTCTCCATTTTGGACGAATTGGATATTCCGCAGGAATAGTCGGCTCGAGTGGCGAGCCGCCACGGGGTGGGGAGCCGCCACGGGGTGGGGAGCCCCCACGGGCGATGCGGCGCGGCGGCGCGCGGCGGTGAGCCACCGCGGGCGATTTTGAGGGGGGGGCGACAGGTGCGCGGGTGGCGAGCCGCCACGGGCAATGCGGCGCGGCGGCGCGCGGGCAAGGGGCGCGTGCGTAATGGTGGCGCGAATATTGCGTGTGTGATCCACGAGTGTAATGGCGGTAGGGCGCGGCGGTGAGCCACCGCGGGCGAGCATCGCGCCGCACGCATAAT
>JAEDLN010000118.1 GCA_016295275.1 Kiritimatiellia bacterium | reverse complement strand
CTGCTATTTTGTTAGAATACGGATATGAATTCTGGACGAAAAACCCTCCTCATTATCCCTACCTATGACGAACGGGAGAATATCGCGCCCGTTCTGGCCGCAATCCACGCTTCCGTACCGGATGCGCATGTCCTTTTTGTAGATGACGATTCCCCCGACGGAACCGGCGCACTCGTCGATGAGATCGCAAAAGCCGATCCGCGAGTTTTCATCCTTCACCACGGAAAAAAGGCGGGCCTCGGCCGCGCTTATGTCGATGGCTTCAAATGGGGACTCGAACGCGGATACGACTACTTGTTTGAAATGGACGCGGATCTTTCGCACGACCCGAAAGAAGTGCCGGCCTTTCTCAAGGCCGCCCAAAAAAGCGATCTTGTTCTCGGAACTCGCTACAAAAATGGCATTCGCGTCATCAACTGGCCTCTTTCCCGCCTCATGATTTCCATGTCGGCAGGCGTCTTTGTGCGAATCATGACCCGACTCCCCGTTTCCGATCCTACAGGCGGATACAAGTGCTATTCGGCACGCGTTCTGCGCGCAATCGACCTCGATTCCATCCGCTCGAACGGTTACTCCTTCCAAATCGAAACCACATTCAAAACATGGATGAAGGGCTTCCGGATCGACGAGGTGCCGATTGTTTTCGAGGACCGCCGCTCCGGATACTCGAAGCTTTCCCGCAATATCGCTTCAGAGGCTTTCCTGATGGTGCTCCGCCTCGGTTTCTATCGACTCTTCCATCGCCCCCGAAAATCCCCCGAAAATCCGTAAGCCGCAACAAGCCGCGCAAAGCCCCGGAGCAACGGAAAACCCCGCTTCTTTGCGCCCCGACCTCGCTTGCATGCGGGGACGCGCCCCGCCGATTCCGGGCGCACCTGCCGGTCGCTTGAAAAATTCTGTCTCTTCCCGGCAACATATCTCTTCTCCGCGCTTCGCCTTAACACCCCTTTGCTCCCGGCTCTCACGTTTCGAATCTCTTTCCGCTTATGTCTTTCTTTCGCCATTTCTTTTCCGCCCCCGCAATCCCCGTAGACGAGGCCCCGATCGACAAAGAGCGCAAATCTTTCTTCTCTTCGACCGATTGGCTCGCTTTTTGGACGAGTACGTTGCTCTCTTTTCTCGTCTACTTCCTTACCTGCGCCCCCTCCGTCACTCTTGAAGATAGCGGTGAACTCGCCGTCGCCGGCGATTATGCCGGCGTTCCGCATCCTCCGGGATATCCGTCCTGGACCATCTGCGCATGGCTCTTTTCCCGCCTCTTGGGCTGGATTCCCTTCCGCGGCCACCCCAATCCGGCATGGGCCATCGCCGTCATGTCCGCCTTTTGGGGCGCTATCGCCATCGGCCTTACCGCCCTCCTGATTTCGCGCTCTTGCGACGATATTCTCAGCACACGCCAACGCCCCGTCGATTTGCCGGAATGCAAGGACAATCCGTCCGGAATCGCGGCTTTTGCTTCTCGCCCCATCACGACACGGCTCATTTGCTGGCTCTCGGGATGCGCCGGCGCACTCGTTTTCGCATTCTCCCCTGTCATGTGGTCCCAGTGCACCATTGTCGAGGTCTATAGCTTCAATGCTTTCTTCTTGATGCTTCTCCTCGTTCTGACCTATCGCTGGATCTACCGCCCTTCCAATAAACTCTTGATCGCCACGGCGTTTCTCTTCGGACTCGGCTTGACCAATTACCAGGTCCTTCTTTTGGCGATCATCCCGCTTATTCTCGTCATCCTCCTGCAAGATATTCACCTGTTCCGGGATTTCGTCCTCGCCGGACTCCCCCTCGCTCTCCTCGCTTTCTTGCTGAAACTGGCGGCGGAGCCTTCCCGCCCCGGATTCCCCAAATACCCGTTCCTCGATCCGGTAAACCCCGTTGTCGGTTCCTTGGCCCTCGGGGCGAAAAAGCCCCCCATCCTCAATACCCCCGAATGGACGCAAATCGCCGAATTCACCGATCGCGTCCACCTCGGCATCATCCAGGCCATCGTTCTTCTCGCCGTCGGCGGTGCTTTGCTGGGACTTCTTTCCCGCAAGGAAAACGCCCCGGAAATCATCCGGAAAACATTCCCAAATCCGCTTTTCCCGGCACTCCTCTTCGGTTCCGGCATCCTGCTTGCTCTCGTAATCCTCGGATTTCTGCCCGCCGCGCCGGAGCCACCTTATGCGGACCCCTCGATCGCCTATTCGTGGAAAACGCCCTTGCTAACCCTTTTCGCCGGCTGGACGATTCTCTGGCTGTTCTCGGCCTTTACACCCGAAACGCGCTGGTACGCCGGAACCGTTTCCGTCATCGAATTCTTCCTCTTCCTTTTGATTCGCCGCGGTTGCCTGCTTGGCCTGACACACCCCGACAGCGGCTACTTCGTTGCCTATGCGGCCCTGTTCGCTCTGCTGATCGTCCTGGCATGGATTGCTCTTCCGAACGGTCGAACCGTTTCCCTCTCCTTCCTGGCTGGCGGACTTGGTCTTGCTTTTTATCTCTATATGCCTGTTTCCGGAGACGCATGCCCCCCGATGAACTGGGGCTATCCGCGCACGTGGGAGGGCTTCAAACACGCCATCTCCCGAGGACAATACGAACAAATCACCCCAACGACCGTCTTTTCTCCGGCATTCCTCCCGAAACTTGGCTCCTATTTCTCCGATCTCCGTACGCAATTCACCCTGCTCCTCGCGCCGTTCGGGTTCCTTGCGTTTGCCGATTGGGTCATCCCCGCACGTTCCCGCGACAACGGTTCGAAACCGATTGCCCTCGTTCCGTGGCTCTTGCTCTGCACCGCCGCCATCGCCGGCATTACCATCATCGATAAAATCTCCGGAACGGTCGATCTTACGGAAACCCGTATCGACAAACTCTTCTTCCTTCCGCTTTTCCTCGCCGCTTTCATCGGACTCCATTATCTCGCGCTGAAGGCGCTTTTGCCCCTCCTTCTCGATGCAATCTGCGCCGGCCGTACAAACGATCTCTCCCGGCGAATCGTCGCAGGCGCATCGTTTCTCGGTATCGCGCTCCTGCTTTGCGGTCTGGCGCTCGGCTTCGCCAACACCTTCTCCGAAACCATTCTCGAAGCAACGCCGCTCTCCCCGTCTTCTTCCGCAGGATACGTCTTTTTCAACTTCATCCTGACCTCCCTCTTCTTCTTCGCTTGGGTCGGAATTGTCGTCTTTGCCGCATTCCGAATCGTCCGCAACCGGTCGACGGGCATCGCGTTCCCTGTTTCCGATTTCACCATCCGCTGGCATCTCGCGACCTTTACATGCTTTGTCATGATGAGCTTCGTACTCATCGCGCTCGCCAATCCCAGCGGCGATATTCAAGACGCCTTTATCCAAAAGGTCAAATTCATCGCTTCCCACGGCATTTTCGCCATCTGGATCGGTTACGGCTTCGCCTACCTCCTGGCAACGCTTCGCACCAATCGAACGCTCTTCGCCGGCGCCGCTTTGGCCATCGCCCTTACCCCCCTCCTGCCGATTCACGAAAACTACTTCAATTTCCGCTTGGCCGATACGACCTCCGCCGCCGAACAGAACCGGCATGACTTCGGTTGGCAATTCGGAAACTACCAGCTCCGCGGCGCCGAGGCAATCTCCGAAGAACTCTCCGACGACGAAGAACCGCTCCCAAATCCCTGCTTCCCCGAAGCCATGACGACAAATGCGGTGTTCTTCGGCGGTACCGATCCGGGACGCTTCGTGCCAACCTACATGATCTACTCCGCCAATGTGCGCCCGGACGTCTTCCTGATTACCCAAAACGCATTGGCCGATAATACCTACCTCGATACCATGCGCAGTCTCTATGCCGACGACATCTGGATGCCGACGGCAAACGACTGCACCGTCGCATTCCAGGAATATATCAACGACGTCGAGAGCGGGCGCCGCCCCAATATCGGCGGAATCGTCCACGACCCCTCCGGACGCGTCTCCGTCAATGGCGCCCAAGCCGTCATGGAAATCAACGGCATCATCGCCCGCCAAATCTTTACCCGAAACAAAGACCATCGCGACTTCTACGTCGAGGAAAGCTATACCCTCCCCTGGATGACTCCGTTCCTGATTCCCCACGGCCTGATCATGAAGCTCTCGAACGCGCCGACACCAATCTCTGCGTCCAACCGTCAAAACGATATGGATTTCTGGGATTGGTATTCGCGCCGACTCATCGCCACGCCCGCATTCCATCGCGACCTCCCCGCACGAAAGGCATTCAATAAACTGCGCTGCGCCATCGCCGGAAATTATGCGGCGCGCGGGCAGACTGCCGTCGCCGAACGGGCCTACAAACAGGCGCAATCCCTCTATATCTATTCCCCCGAAACAACCTTGCGCCTCATCCAGGAAATCCTGCTGCCCGCCAACCGCTTCGACGAGGCCGTCGCCCTCCTCCGTCAACTCCAGACGCTCGACCCCAACAATACCCGCCTCCCAATTCAGGAAATCCGGAAAATCCGCGACAGCAACGCAATTCTCGAACCGCTTCTCAAACGCCTCGGCAGCAACACAGATCCGCTCTCCGAAACAGAGGCCCTCGCACTCGTTCAAGCCGCTCTCGATGCGAGAAAACCCGCAATCGCCGCTCAAGCCATCAACGCCGCATACGCCCGCAACGCATACGGCAAAAGCTTCTACGTCAATGCCGGTCTCATCCTCCTTCAGGGCGGTCTTGCAGTCGAAGCCGCGTACCTGATCGCAGAACTTCCCGAAGACTATCTGACCCAAGATGCCATTGACACCGAAACGCTCCGGCAACTCGTCAAATACCTGTTCGAGCGCAAGGGAATCCCCTTGCATCAGAAAATCGCCCGCATCATCCTGAAACGAGATCCGAACGATTGGAAAACCTGGATCCAATTCTCCGCAGGATGCATTGCTCTCAACGAAAACGATCGCGCCTTGAAAGCCATCAAACTCGCTCGCTCCATCGGCGGTCGCGAAGCCGATGCCTATCTCCGGACAAAGTTCCCGGAACTGATTCTGTTCTCGGAAACCGGCTCGCTCGCGCCGCTTCCACGCCCCTAGCAAATCGCTCCGTCGAACGGACCGACTAAATGCACGATTGATATAGAAGGCCGTTTTTGCTTTAATTCCGCAGACCAATGCAAGAAAAAAAATCCAAGATCATCGTCCTCATCCCTTGCTATAGGGAGGAAGAACATATCGCTGCCGTCGTCCGCGACTTTATCGCTGCAGGCATGGCGGTCACCGTCATTGACGACGGCTCCCCCGACCATACCGCAGAGCGCGCGAAAGAGGCCGGGGCGAACGTGCTCGTCCATCCGCAAAACCGAGGCAAGGGCGCGGCCATGACAACCGGTATCGAATATGCCCGCAAACAAGGCTGCGATGCCGTTATTTTTGCAGACGGCGATGGTCAGCATCTGCCCGCCGAAGCGCCACGCTTCGTGGAATGCTTCCGCAAAACCAATGCCGATCTGATTATCGGCACCCGGATGGCAGATACGAAAACAATGCCCCTCATCCGACTCCTGACAAACCGGTTCATGAACCGGGTGCTTTCCCGTCGGATCGGGCAAGTCCTTACCGATACCCAATGCGGTTATCGACTTCTTTCAAAACGGGCCTTTTCTTGCCAAACCGATACCGAATTTTCCGGCTTCGCCGCCGATTCCGAAGTGATCCTGCGCGCGGCAAAGGCCGGTCTCAAAATGGCGGAGGTGCCCGTATCCACCGTCTATGGAACCGAAAAGAGCAAAATCCATCCGGTCCGGGATACCATTTTGTTCTTCCGACTTCTCCGCCGGTTCCGATAAACGGATAGAGGATACCGTATGTTTCTTTTCAATCTCTTCCGCTCTTCCGGCGTTTCCGTTTCTGCTCAAAAAATCGACAAGCAGGCCCTTTCGATCCTTCGTCAACTCACGGACAAGAAGTTTACGGCTTTTCTCGTGGGCGGTTGCGTGCGTGATATCTTGCTGAATCGCGAACCAAAGGATTTCGATATCGTCACAGACGCACGCCCCAATCAAATCAAGCGTCTGTTCCGCAGAAGCATCATCGTGGGCCGCCGCTTCAAATTGGCAATCGTCTTGATGGGAGACCGCCAATACGAAACCGCAACCTTTCGCCGCGATCCGGATGATACCGCTTCCCTCCAGGAACAGGCAAAATACGGCGGCTCCCTCTACCAGGCTCGCGATAATGCCTACGGAACCCCCGAACAAGACGCCTATCGCCGCGATTTTACCGTGAACGCCCTCTTCTGGAATCCCACGTCCGAAAAGGTCATCGACTACACGGGCGGTCTTCCCGATCTGAAAAAACGCATCCTCCGGAGCATCGGCGATCCCAATCTCCGATTCCAAGAGGATCCCGTCCGTATGCTCCGCGCAATCCGGCTCTCTTCCAGGCTCGGCTTCTCCATCCACGAAGAATCGCTCCGCGCAATCGAAAATCACGGCGATTGCATCCGAAACGCCTCCCGCCCGCGCGTCTTCGATGAAATCTTGCGCCTTTTCACATTTGCCAAATCGCACGATGCCATCTCCAGACTCTGGGAAACCGGCTTGATGGAACATCTTCTGCCCGCCGTAAACGCATATATCCGTAAAACCGGCGGCAAAAAATCGCCCCTTTGGAACTACCTCGACGCCTTCGATCGGTTGGCTCCGGAATTCGATACCGTAAACCGCGAATCCCCTCGCTACATCCAAGAAAACGCAATCCGGCTCGCAACCCTTCTTACACCCCTTTTCCACGCCGCCGTCACGGAAAAACGGCTCGCAACACATGCCCAAATCGAGGCGGTCGCACGGGACATCATCCAAGAGATCGTCGTCGAACCGTTCAAAAACGAAAATTGGCGCGTCCCGAAACTCCTCTGCATCGATCTGGCGAACATCTTGATTTCACTCGAATTCTACCGCCAAAATCTTTCCCAACCAGGCCGATGTCGCCGCATGATCAACATCCCTTGGTTCTACACAGCTTTCTCCCTCTGGAAGATCGCTGCCGAGGCCGAGCGCGACAACGAGGCGAAAACGGCAATCCGGGAATGGGAAAAAATGTTCGAAAACTATCTCTCATCCCCACATCCCGCACGACGCGGCAATTATATCCCCGTCAATCCGGATACCGACGGAAAACACGGCTTCCCCGGCGACCAAACCGAAAACCGGGACGCCCTCTTCCCCACCCCCCGGAAGCCCGCCAATTCCTCCCGTAAACGGCGCCGCCGCAAGAAAACGGCCGGCGCAGAATCATCCCCCGAAACGCCATCCCCCGCCCCCGAACTGCCGGCCGAAACGCCCGCGCCTTCAGAGCAAACGGCCCCCGCCTGACCCCGACCTGCTCCCCCACCCTTTTTTTTCCTACCACCTATTCTCGTTATGAAGATTCTTTTGATCGGCAACGGCGGCCGCGAGCACGCCATCGCTTGGAAGCTCCACAAAGACGATCCCGATGCACGCATCTTCTGCGCTCCGGGAAACGCCGGAACCGCCGGTATCG
>JAEDLN010000117.1 GCA_016295275.1 Kiritimatiellia bacterium | reverse complement strand
GGCGCGATGGGGACATCGCGCCCTACCGCCAAGCCGCACGAGGGGTTCACACGGCAACGGGGCACGACGAGGGGGCACGAGCGTGGGGCACGGGCGGGGCGCGGGAAGCCAAGCCGCGAACCGCGGCGATGGCGCACGGCGGCGCGATGGGGATATCGCGCCCTACCGCAACGGGACCGCACCACGGGGCACGAGGGGGCGACGCGGGTGCGCGGGCCAAGCCGCACGGGTGAGGCGAGGGTGCGCGCGGCGAGGGGGAGAAGCGACGAACGGAGGTTTCGGCAAAATCGGGAAGGCGGAAGTCATCGGCGGATGCGCACGAGAACGCGCGAGGCGCCGAGGTTTTTCGCTCCGATAAAGTTGAAGAACCGGGAAAGCAGGAGGGTCGACATGTAGCGGATGCGGTCGAACTTGATCTGCCGGTCCTTGCAGAGTTGGATGAAATCCTTGATGGTGCAAAGGTGGATATTCGGCGTATTGTACCATTGCCAGGGGAGCCGTTTCGTAACGGGCATACGCCCAAGAAATGCGATTTCCGCACGCACCTTCCACATGCCGAAGTTCGGGAACGAAATGATGCCGACGGGCGCGATTCGCAGCAGCTCCTTCAGGACGATATCCGGGCGGCGCATCACCTGAAGCGATTCGGAGAGGATGACGCAGTCGTAGGAGTTGTCGGGAATGCCTTTGAGACCGTCATCGATATTGGCACGGATGGCGTTGTGGCCGGAGGCGAGAACAACGCGGGCGCAATCGGTAACCATATCGAGTCCGGTGCAGTCGATGTCGGAGCGTTCTTCGGAGATGAAATTCAAAAGATCGCCTTCGCCGCACGCGAGATCGAGAACGGTTCGGGTTCCTTCCGGGATCAAGGAAACGAGTTCCTTGTAGTCGCGCAAATCGTCCGTCTCGCGGACGGTCGGGGTTCGGATCGGCTGACGGACGAGGAATCCCTTCACCACGTCCTGCAATTCTTCGATATTGATAAGGAAGGCGTCATGGCCGGCCGGTGCTTCGAGACAGAAATGGGAGACGCGGCATTTGGCGGCGTGGAATGCCTTGGCGAGGGTTTCGGATTGTTCGGGCAGGAAGAGCCAGTCGCCTGACAGTGCCACGACGAGCACCTTGGCTTGGATTCGGGAGAATGCGTCTGCAAGGCTGTCGAAGCCGTTGCGCAGATCGAAATTGTCCATTGCGGCGGTGATGCGCAGGTAGGAATTGGCATCGAACCGGTTGATGAACTTTTCGCCTTGATGGTTGAGATAGGATTCGATTTCAAAGATTTCCTTTGCATCCGCCTGACCGTCTTCGGGGGTGACCTCGCGTCGCCGCCGGGCGAATTTCTGCTCCATCAAGTGATTGGAGATATAGGTGATATGGGCGAGTTTCCGCGCGAGGGAGAGACCTAGGTCGGGGTGAATATGTCCGTAATAATCGCCGCCATCGAAATGGGGATCGTTGAGAATTGCGGTACGGCCGACGACATCGAAAGCGAGGGCCTGTGTCGTCAAGGAGTCGCCGGAAGCGATGATGGCGATTTTTTCGGCGTCATCGGGATGTCGGACGGCCCATTCCATCGCTTGCATGCCACCGAAGGAGCCGCCGACCAGAGCGTAGACGTGTTCGAAGCCGAGTTGTTTCAGTAGCAGGCGGTGGACTTCGACAATATCGCGCACGGAGATTTCGGGAAAACGGGAGCCGTACGGGACGCCTGTTTCCGGGTTGATGGAAGAGGGCCCGGTCGTGCCCATGCAACCGCCCAAGACGTTGGCACAGATGACAAAGTAGCGGTTTGTATCGATACCGCCGCCGGGGCGGACCATGTTATCCCACCAGCCGCGGGTTTTTCGCGGATCGTCATGTTCGCCCGCGACATGGGCGTCGCCGGTCAGCGCATGGCAGATAAACACGACATTGTCGCGCGCCTCGTTCAGCGTCCCGCACGTTTCGTAGGCAACATCGATTTGCCGGAGGATTTCGCCGTTGTCCAGGCGAAAGCCTTCGGGGGGCAAATGAAGCCGGAGGATTCGAGTGTCTGTGATGAAAGCCATCTCCTTTTTGACGTTTTTTGCTGGCGCGAATTATAAGAGATGAGCCTTCAAAGAACAAGTCCGCCGTTTAAGTGGAGAGTCCGGCGAGTTGTGTAAAAAGACGGTATGGAAGAGGAAATGCGGAGGATCGGCCGGGCGAAAACGGGGTGTCGGGTCGAAGGCGTTCCGGCGGAGCGGAAAGCGTACGTCATTCCTTGGTTTGAATGTCTTCCAGAATGGATTTTCCGTCGATTTCGATTCCGGTAAGAACCATTTTCCCGTGTAGGACGCGATAGACCGCACTGGCGCCGTTTTTTTGATTCAGCAAGCGTTTCTCAGCTTCCGGCGCAATTTTTTCGTTCACGAACAGGCGATTCGGAAACGTAGCGGAAAGGACAAGTCCGGAGGCTTCGCGGCGTTTGATGAAGGCGTTCGTTTCTTCATCGTCCCGCTTGTCCGACCAGGAAATCCGGTGGGCGACCGTTGCGAATACGGGTTTTACCCAAAGCCCTTCGCGGCCGGGTTCGAACGCCGCTTCCGTCACCGTCCAGAGACCATTTGTCGAGGGGTCGAGGCGAACATAGAACTTGCGGGACGGGTAATACAGGGCGTTTGTGACGGACGAAGGAAACGTATCGGTCGTCTCCTTCACGGATAGGTGCAGATAGCGTCCCCTCAGCACATCGGACGGATCGTATGCCTGGCAAGGGAGACGGATTTCCGTTCCGAATCTCACGATGCGTTCGTACTGAACGATGAGCATCGAAAAAGCGAGGCACTGCACGATTAGCACGGCTGCGACAAGCCATGGACGCAGGGCGCCGGGTCTCGTATTTTGCTCTTTCTCCCTCATTTGGACGCCTCTTTTTTCTTGCATTTGACCATTACGATATTCAAAGCCGTCAATGCCGCACCGGCGTTGATAAAGATAATTCCCTTGAGGGTAAAGCTGATGGATGATTCGCAATATTTCGCGAGAACGAGCCAAAGCAGCAGCACGGTTCCGACATTCGTGTACCGGAGCGTCAGATGTCGGGTTCCGTAAGCGATTATCGCAATCGCCATTCCGATTGAAATGCCATAGCAGACGGGTGAATCAAAGACCGTCGGGATTGCCGTACAGGACGCGATGAAGCACGCTACGAATGGCCAAGAGGGGATCTTGAAGAGAATGCCAAGCAAGAGAATCAAAAGCGAGCAGCCCCAAAAGATTCCGACGTTTGCCTCGAAAAGATCAAGATCCAAACAAGAGGCGATCAGCGCCGGCAGAACCATGGCATAGACAAGGCCGGAGAGGCATTGTCCCATTGCCTTTTCCGTTTTGTTGAGGGTTCTCCGATGGAATGCGATACAAGCCGGAATCGAAAGTGCCAGAAGGGCGAGAGATTGGACGAGGATGATTACGCCCGATTGGTCGCGACAAGCGTCTTGCATCGATCCGGACCACACAAGTGCGAAAAGAGGCCAAAGCGCCATTGTCATGATGGAGCGAGCGACCCAAACGACGGGCAGTGTCAAGAGTGCGACGAGGAGAACGAGTCCCGGAACGGAGTTGTCGATCTGGTAGGTTTGCGAGATCAGGCAAACAGCCGCCCCCGTTGCGATACACCAAAGAATGCCGAGTGGTTCCCAGAAGGCGTTTGATCGCCATTCTTTTCGCGTGGCAAGAATCGCCAGAGCGCCGCAGAAAAGCACCGGAGCCATCGCAATTGCCGCGCGCTCGTTACGTCCGAAGCATTGCCAATTTGCGGCGAAAATTGCGATCAGACCCAATCCGATCAGCAGTGCGCCGAATGCGCCTGCGATTGCCGCGCCCCAGAGATGCCGTTTGGCGTGGGACGGGTATCGGTCCAGCAGTTGCGTAGCGAGAGAATCGTCGATTACGCCTTCTGCCCGCCATGCGGCGATTTCCGTTCGAATCCATTCTTTGTGGTCCATTTGCACCCTCATAACGCATTGTACTGTAGAGGAAGGAATGCCCCATGTCAAGACGGCTTCATCCCCCACCCCAAAAAAAGTGGGGGATAAACGATTCCCGGTTTTCAACACGACTTAAACATTAGGGGGGGATTTGCGCATTCCGGCAATACGGAAAATGTACGAAGGCATTTTTGATGTATGCAAAGAAATGGGCACGGGCGGTGGCGAGCCGCCACGGGCGGTTGCGGTCGAGCATCGCGCCGGGTGCGCGGCTCTGCCGCACACCATGCCGCGGGCGGGGAGCCCCCGCTGGTAAGCTGCGGCATGCAAAACTCTCAGCATGTGCGGGAAGCAAAGCCGCGCACCGCGCCGAGGCGCGGCGGCGCGATGGGGACATCGCGCCCTACCGCCATGCCGCACGAGGGAGGGCGCACGGCGAGGGTGCACGGGAGATGCGCGCGCAATGCCATGCCGCGCACCGCGCCGATGGCGCGGCGGCGCGATGGGGACATCGCGCCCTACCGCCATGCCGCACGAGAGGTGCGCGCGGGGAGGGGCACGGGCGGTGCGCACGACGAGGGGGCGCCCGCCAAGCCGCACGAGAGGTGCGCGCGGCGCGGGGTACGCGAGGGGGCGATGGGCGCGCGAGGGGGCGACGCGGGTGCGCGGGCAAAGCCTCACGGGCGGGGCAAGCGGGGTGTCGCATTTTGGGGGCGGTTTTGGTATTGTCGGGGCTTTCGATAGAGAAGAAGAGCCGTTCCGTTTTTTTCGGGTCTTTTGCGGAGGCAATCGCGGACGGCGGCTTCGTTCAACCGGTATTCGGAGTTTCAACATGACAACCATTCGACAGCAACGATTTGATGAGGAACGGGCGCTTTATTCGGTTCGGGATCTTTTGATAAAGGATTGCGTCTTTGACGGGCCTGCCGATGGCGAAAGTGCGCTAAAGGAGTGCCGGGACGTCGTTGTCGAGGATTGCCGTTTTTGTTTGCGCTATCCGTTCTGGCACGACAAGAAGTTGCGTATCGAGCGATCTGAAATAACGGAGTCGTGCAGGGCGGCGATTTGGTATTGCGATTCCGTAGAGATTCGAAACAGCAATCTCCATGGAATCAAGGCTGTGCGCGAGTGTTCCGACGTCCGGATAGAAGGCTGTGACATTGTTTCAGCCGAATTCGGATGGTTCATCCGCGGCATGACGATGGAGCAATGCCGTGCTGAGAGCGAGTATTTCATGATGCGTTCCGACCATCTCGGGTTTCGGGATGTCCGGTTCAAAGGGAAGTATTCCTTTCAATATGTCACCGACTCGGTTTTCGAGCGTTGCACATTCGACACGAAGGACGCCTTTTGGCACGGGAAGAACATTTTGGTTCGCGACAGCATTGTACGTGGAGAGTATCTTGCCTGGTACAGCGAGAATGTGACCTTCGAGCGATGCAAGATCGTCGGCACCCAGCCGTTTTGCTATTGCAAAGGCTTGCGACTCGTCGATTGCGAAATGATCGATACGGATTTGGCGTTTGAACGTTCCGAAGTAGAGGCGAACCTGCTGGCGCCGATTGTCAGCATCAAAAATCCGCTTTCCGGACGGATTCGGGTTCCGGCGGTAGGGGAAATCATCCGGGATATCGATGGCGCGGAGGGAGAAATCATCACGGACGCGTAGACGAAGCGAGAAAGCCGATCCGTTTCAAGTTGCGGACCCGGATTCATCAAGAATCCGTTTATTTCGCTTTATCTGGGATGAAAGACCGCATTTATAACCAAACGATTTATCACTTTCAGAGCGACTTTTTCTGTTTTTGAAAGAGGAGAGAACTTTTCGGTTGACCCGCTTTCGGTTTTATGAGAGACTTACCAACGTTTCAGCTACCTTGTGGCAGAGAAAACCTTAATGGTACGAGTTTTCTTGAAGAAATGCGCGACGGTTTTCCGTCAATCATTCTGCGCCTATAGGAAAAGTTACAAGGCCCGCATAGCTCAGTTGGTAGAGCGCATCCTTGGTAAGGATGAGGTCATCGGTCCGATTCCGATTACGGGCTCCATATCTGTCAGTACCTTCTTATTCAACATCACAACATAGGTTTGCAACAATGGCAAAGGAAACTTTCGTCCGTAACAAGCCGCACGTTAACGTCGGTACCATCGGCCACGTCGACCACGGCAAGACGACTCTGACCGCGGCGATTACCCACGTCCAGTCGCTCAAGGGTCTGGCCACTGACATCGCTTACGATGAAGTCGCCAAGGCTTCGGAGTCTGCCGGTCGTCGTGACCCCACCAAGATCCTCACGATCGCCACTTCTCACGTCGAGTATCAGTCCGAGAAGCGTCACTATGCGCACGTCGACTGCCCCGGCCACGCCGACTTCGTCAAGAACATGATCGTCGGCGCTGCTCAGATGGATGGAGCCATCCTCGTGGTTTCCGCCGCTGACGGTCCCATGCCCCAGACCAAGGAGCACGTCCTCCTCGCTCGTCAGGTCGGCGTTCCTCGCATCGTCGTCTTTTTGAACAAGGTTGACCTTGTCGACGATCCCGAGCTTCTCGATCTCGTCGAAATGGAAATTCGCGAACTCCTGAGCAAGTATGACTATGATGGCGAGAATGCCCCGATCGTTCGTGGTGCGGCTCTTCCTGCCACCAAGGCCACTTCTGCCGACGATCCCGCTTGCGCTTGCATCGGCGAATTGCTTGAGACGCTTGACAGCTACATCCCCGATCCTGTCCAGCAGCTTGACCTGCCCTTCATGATGCCGATCGAAGACATCTTCTCCATCGAAGGTCGTGGTACGGTTGTTACTGGTCGTGTCGAGCGTGGTGTCGTCAAGGTTGGCGACGATGTCGAAATCGTTGGTATCCGTCCGACCCAGAAGACGGCTGTCACCGGCGTTGAAATGTTCCGCAAGTCCCTCGAGCAGGGTCAGGCTGGCGATAACGTTGGCTGCCTCCTCCGTGGTACGAAGAAGGAAGATGTCCAGCGTGGACAGATCCTCGCCAAGCCGGGTTCGATCACGCCTCACACGAAGTTCGAAGCTCAGGTCTACGTCCTCACCAAGGAAGAAGGTGGCCGTCACACGGCTTTCTTCCCGGGCTATCGTCCTCAGTTCTACATCCGTACGGCTGACGTCACCGGTTCGATCGTTCTGCCCGAGGGCGTCGAAATGGTCATGCCCGGCGACAACATCAACATGACGGTTGAGCTGATCTACCCGTGCGCTCTCGAGGAAAAGATGCGCTTTGCCATCCGCGAAGGCGGACGCACGGTCGGCGCCGGCACGGTCACGAAGATCATCCAGTAATTGGAATCTTCCTGATTCGACAAAAGAAGATCCGGAGAAATCCGGGTCTTCTTTTTTTGTCGTTTACGGTTTATTGTGGCGTCTTAGCGGAAAACAACCGCAGATCGGGAGGGGTGGGCGCGCGCGGCAGGAGGCGCGGTGGGGGGGCGCGGAGGAGGGCTGTAGGTGCGCGGCGCGGTGCGGTAGGTGCGCGGCAGTGGGCGCGGGGGGTAGGTGCGCGGGCGGAGTAGGGCGTGCGGGCGGGGTAGGGTG
>JAEDLN010000116.1 GCA_016295275.1 Kiritimatiellia bacterium | reverse complement strand
AGTATATCGACCGCGACGGAAAGCCCGTTTCCTACCAAACCGGCCCCATTATCTGGGGCGAGCCCGGAACCAACGGCCAACACGCGTTCTACCAGCTTCTCCATCAGGGAACAAAACTCGTTCCCGCCGACTTCATCGGTTTCTGCCGCTCCCACAACCCGATCCGCGATCACCATCAAGCCCTCATGGCGAACTTCTTCGCCCAAACCGAGGCCCTCGCATTCGGAAAGACCGCCGATGAGGTGCGCGCCGAAGGAACGCCCGAAAATCTGGTTCCGCACAAGACCTTCCTCGGAAATCGCCCGACCAATACCATCCTCGCAGACGAGCTGACGCCCGCCGTCCTCGGCGCGCTGATCGCCCTCTACGAACACAAGGTGTTCACACAAGGCATCATCTGGAATATCTTCTCCTTCGATCAGTGGGGCGTCCAACTCGGAAAGGTCCTCGCAAAGAAGATCATTCCGGAACTCGTCTCTACGACGGAACTCAAGCACGACAGCTCCACCAACGCGCTGATCGAACGCTTCCGCAAGGCGAACAACCGCTAACCGTTCGCGTTCGCAACCCTTCCCGTCTCCGGTCCTCGGCGCTTCTCGCTTCTCTTCACTTCAACCCGACCCCTCCATGCACGATCTCAGCATTGTTGTTCCCGTCTACAACGAAGAAGAATCGGTCCCCCATCTCTGCGAAGCAATCGTGGCGGCTGTCAAGCCTTTGGGAAAATCCTACGAAATCGTGCTCGTCGATGACGGTTCCTCCGATTCGTCTTGGTCCGTTATGTGCGCAGAAGCGAAGAAGCACGCCCACCTGAAACTCATTCGCTTCCGCCGGAATTTCGGGCAGACACCCGCAATGGCTGCCGGCATCAACGAGAGCGATGGCAATATCGTCATCACGCTCGATGCCGATCTGCAAAACGATCCCAAAGATATCCCCGCCCTGCTCGCCAAACTCGATGAGGGCTACGATGTCGTTTCCGGTTGGCGCAAAAACCGCCAGGATGCTTTCATCAACCGAAAACTTCCTTCCATGATCGCCAACCGGATCATTGGAAAGATGACGGGGGTGTCCTTGCATGATTACGGCTGCTCCCTCAAAGCCTATCGTCGCGAAATCATCTCCCAAGTCCATCTCTACGGAGAAATGCACCGCTTCATCCCGGCCCTCTGCCGCTGGGTCGGCGGTTCCATCGCCGAGCTTCCCGTCAGCCACCATGCCCGAAAATTCGGTAAGTCGAAGTACGGAATCTCACGGACTTTCCGCGTCGTCCTCGATCTCCTGACCGTGAAATTCCTGATGTCGTACTCGACTCGCCCCATTCAAGTCTTCGGCAAAATCGGTCTCTATTGCGGCGCTATCGCCGCCCTCCTGCTCGGCATCGTCGGCCTTGAAGCAGTTTGCTCGATCTTCGGTTCTTCCGCTTGGTTCGGTGAGGGACTTCTCGTCAAACGTCCATTCTGGGTCGTCACACCGCTCATGTTCCTCGGATTTTCGCTCCAATTCATCGTTCTTGGCTTGATGGCAGAACTGACGACGCGGACCTACCACGAATCCCAGAACAAACAGATTTACTCCATCAAGGAAACCGTCTGCAGCGATAACGCCGGTTAACGCCCTCTCCGCACGGCGGATGCCTCTCCCCGCCACCTGTCTACTCTTATGTCCGATTTCTTCTCAAGCGATTTCTTTGCGACCGATCCGATGCCTCCCGATCCGGGAAGCACCGGTCCGGACGGCACCGCTGACTCGGCACAAGATCAGACAGGCGGAATTCCGCCTTCTTCTACGCCGGAATTCCCCGTCGGAAGCGCACAGAAACTCCTTTCTTCCCTCGTGGAAGAACTTGCCAAACGATTCAAGGCCGATCGATGCACCCTCTTTCTCTACAACGAGACGGACTGCACCTACACCTTGAGAGCCGCTTACGGATATCCCATGTTCGGTCGCGCCACCATCATCGGGAAAATCGGAGAAGGCATCACCGGAAGGGTTCTCGCCGAACGCCGCCCCATCTATACCGAAACCGCCGCCTTCATGCGCGGCTATATCTCCCGCCCCAACTTCCCGGACGTAGACGTCCAGACTTTCCTCGGCATCCCGTTGCTTCGCGGACGGGAACGAATCGGCGCCATCGTTTTCCGCCGCCGGACCAATACGCCTTTCCTCGCAGACGAAATCTCCGCAATCCGGACCCATATCGCGGAAATCACCTCTTCCATCCAAAACGCCGGAGCTCTCCTCGTTGCCGAAATGCACGGCGAAGCACAAAATCTGGCGTCAAAGTCGCAACTGCCCGATAACCAGCAAATCGTCATCCGCGGTACGGCCGTCTCCAATGGATGGGCTATGGGTCCAGCCCTCTTTTTCAAGTCGCCTACCCTCCTCCAGACAACCGGACAAAACGGCGAAAACCCTCCTCCGCTGCCAAATGCAATCCGGTCCCTCGATGAAGCCATCGCAATCGTCGAAGAACAGCTGAAGGCATCCGCATCCGCTCTCGAAAGACGTCTTCCGGAAGCCGTCTCCATGCTCCTGGAAGCCGGACTGATGATGCTCCACGACGAAAGCTATACCGGACGGATTCGCACGCTTGCGGAAAAGGGTATGCCGATTCCCGAGGCAATCGTCAAGGTTTCCAACGAATTCATCTCGATCTTCAAGGCTTCCGATAGCGAATATATCCGCGAAAAGGTCAGCGATGTCGAAGATCTCGCCGTCCACCTGCTCGAAGCCATTACCTCTCAATCCGTCCCGCAGTCCGCCGATCGCTCCCGGGCAAATTCGATCCTCATTACCGAAAAACTGCTCCCGTCCGACGTTCTCCGCATCGCACGCGATGGCGTCGCGGGCATCATCCTCTGCGCCGGCGGAACAACCGCGCATGTCACCCTGCTCGTCCGCTCACTCCGGATCCCGATGGTGATCGTGGAGACGACCAAGCTGCTCAGTTTGCCCGATAACCGGCAAATCATTCTCGACTGCGCAAACGAAAATATCTACGTCAATCCGGAGCCATCCGTCGTCCAACGTTTCGCATGGCGACGCGGCGAGGAAGACCACGAGTCCGCCATTACGCCGAAAACGCATGGCCGCAACACGACCTATACGCGAGACGGCGAACGAATCATCCTCTTGGCAAATATCAATATTTTGGCCGACCTGGATACCGCCGAAAACGTTTGCGCCGAGGGCGTCGGACTCTATCGCACCGAATTTCCCTTTTTGATGCGACAATCCCTTCCGTCCGTAACCGAACAATATGCCATCTATGAACGGATTCTCCGGCGAATGGACGGAAAGCCCGTTACTTTTCGAACGCTCGACGCCGGCGGCGACAAGATGATTCCATACCTGTTTAAGGTCAAGGAAGACAACCCCGCTCTCGGACTCCGCTCGATTCGCTTTTCGCTGAAATTCCCCTATATCCTCGATCAGCAGCTGCACGCCATCCTGCAGGCTGTCCAGGATACCGGGCGGGACGACGTCTCGATCATGTTCCCCATGATCTCCTCCGTCGAGGAATTTCGCGCCGCCCGCGAACACGTCGTAACCTGCCTTGCCGATATCCATTCAAAGCTCGGCGACAAACCGATTCACGAACCGTTTATCGGAACGATGATCGAGGTGCCGGCCGCTTTGGGTGTCCTCGATGCCCTCGCGGAAGAATCCGATTTCTTCTCCATCGGCACGAACGATCTTATCCAATATATCCTTGCGGCAGATCGGACCAATTCTGCCGTCACCGGCTCGTATATCCCGCACCACCCCGCCGTCCTGCGCGCCCTCAAAACCATCGCGGATACCGCCATCGAACACGATACGCCCCTCTGTATCTGCGGCGAAATGGGACGCGACCCGAAATATCTCCCGTTCTTGATCGGTATCGGAATCCGCCAATTCTCCCTCGAATCGGCTCAAATCACCAAGACGCAAGAACTCATTTCGCGCCTCACGATCGAACAGTGCAAGGCGTATGCCGATGAACTGCTCTCGAAAACGCTACTCTCCGATATCGAAGCCGTCATCTCCGATTTTGCCCGAAAAACCTTCGGTTGATTTGCATCCAAACGTCCTTTTTCGCAACCTCCTATGAAGAAATCACTCGTTGTTCTCGCAGCAGGAATGGGTAGCCGCTACGGCGGTTTGAAACAAATGGATCCTATCGGTCCGGCCGGTGAATTCATTCTCGACTACTCCGTCGGCGATGCCGTACAGGCCGGTTTCGAACGAATCGTATTCGTGATCCGCCCCGATATCGAACAGGACTTTCGACGGCTCGTCGGTAAACGCTGGGAAACGCGCACCGATGTCCGATACGCCTACCAAAAAAGCGAGGACGTTCCCGCCGGATTCGCCGTCCCGCCCGAACGCAAAAAGCCCTGGGGAACGGCTCACGCCGTCCTCGCCGCCCGAAACGAGGTCCCCGATGGCTTCGCCGTCGTGAATGCAGACGATTACTACGGCGCCGAAGCACTCCGCTTGACCGCAGACTTCCTCGATGCGAATGCCGATCCTACCCGGTTCTGCATGGTCGCCTACCGTCTCGATAATACCCTTTCCGATTTTTCCACCGTCTCCCGTGGCGTCTGTACCGTCGCCGAGGATCATTCCCTCACCACCATCCGCGAACGCCTCGCCCTTCGCCGTTGCCCCGATGGCATAATCCGCGATGGCGACGATCCGGACGGAATCCCGGACCATACGCCCGTTTCCATGAATATGTGGGGATTCAAACACGATTACCTCGCTAAACTCGAACGCGATTTTCCGCGCTTTCTCGAAAAATACGGTTCGCTCCCGAAATCCGAATTTCAAGTCCCGACAACCGTCGCAACCCTCTTGAAACGAAAGGAAGCCTCCGTTTCCGTTTTGCAGACCAATACCCGCTGGTTCGGAATCACCTCCCGAGAAGATCGCCCCGCCGTCGAGGCCTTTTTCAAAACCCTTCCCTCCCCATTGTCCTAAATGAACGTCCACCGCATGACTTCACCTCGCCTCCCCTGCGCAGGCTTCTCCCTGCTCGAGGTTCTGATCGCCATCACGATTGTCGTCATCCTCGGCTCCGTCGTCGGTATCAACCTCCTCGGACTCCCGCAAAAACAAAAGGTGAACGCGGCTAAACTCCAAATCGAAAATTTCAAGACCGCAATCTCGGTCTACGAACAGGACAACGGCTTCATCCCGACAAGCCAACAGGGTCTGGCAGCTCTCGTCGCCCCAGCCAATACCGCCCCCATTCCACGCCATTTCGCTCCCGGCGGCTATCTCGATAAAATCGAACTGCCGCTCGATCCCTGGGGAAATCCATACGCCTATATCGTCCCCGGTCCCGCCGGAAAACCGTTCGATATAGTCTGCTACGGCGCCGATGGCGAGGAGGGTGGCGAAAACTTCGATGCAGACCTCTCCGCTTGGTAGCAACGCCCCAACGTCCGCTCGACGCCATGCAATTTGGAATTGTGACTCCCGTCTTGGATGGACGCGCTTTCTTCCGAGCCTGCGCCGCATCCGTTCGCGCCGCCGCTACCGAGGCGCCTTCCTTGCGGGTGTCGCATTACGTGCGCGAATCGAGTCGCTCGAAAAAACCTTGCACCGACTTGGCAGAGACATACGGTTGCTCCTATGTCCGGACCGAAGATAACGGTCTCTATGATGCGATCGAAGCCGGTCTCGACCAAGCCGCAACCGACGGATGCGACATTCTCGCCTGGCTGAACGCAGACGAACAATACCTGCCGGGGGCGCTCGCCGCCGCCGAACGCGTCTTCGAATCCAATCCGAAAATCGGACTCGTCTTCGGAGACTACCTCTTGCTTGATCCGCAAGGCAAAATCCTCTCCGCACGCCGCGAAATCCCCGCCCGATTGCTCTATCTGCGGAATTCGACAAATTACCTTCTTTCCTGCACCGTCTTCTTTCGACGTTCCGTCTGGAATGATTTCGGCGGATTCAATCGTTCCTACCGGCTCGTTGCCGACAAGGAATTCTATCTGCGCCTCCTTCAAAACGGCGTCCATGCCGCCCTGATTACGCAATATGTCGGCGCTTATACCGCAACCGGACAGAATGCCTCCCTTTCTCCGGATGCCGTTGCAGAATGGACCCGCCTTCGCCGTGAAGCCGGCGCTTTCGCCTCCAAACCTTTGCGAATCGCCGTCCGTAGTCTGAGACTGCTCGAAAAGGCCGTCCACGGCTGTTTTTTCCCGACATTCGTCAAAACGGCTCTCTTCGCCCCCGATGGCTCGCGTCATACGGTTCGGACGCTCGCCGGATCAACCTGGAGATGGAAATAATGACACGCTTCCATCCGCCTTTGCCAAATCCGCCCCGGCGTATCTATCCGCCCTTTCCACGCCGCCTCGCATTCTTCATCATCGGGTGCTCGGCACTTTTGCTCCGGATCCTGACGGCGCCTCTGCGCCTGCTCCGCGCCGCGCCGCGACCAACGCGCCCGCTCCTCATCTACGAACCGTTCGGTCTCGGCGATACCCTTCGCCTGCAACCGCTCGTCAACGCATGGCTGGCAACCGGCCGATCCGTCGCCGTCGCCGCCCGCCCCGATTGGAAGCCGCTATTCGCACCCCATCCGAAATTCCGCTTTATCCCCATCGCCCCCGCCTACGCAAACCCCGATCCGGACAAAAAATACGCGCGCCCGATCCAAGATCTCTTGCAAACCGCCGCAGCTTTGCGCCCCTTCGCAAAGGGCGCAGACTGTATCGATCCGCGCGGCGACGTCCGCGCCTTGTCCGTTCTCTACCTGGCCTCCGCCGCACGCGTCTTCTCCCTCCAACGCTATTTCTCCGCCAACGATTGCCGGATTCCACCTTTCGCCGCTCATCTCGCACCCGTCAGTCCTGACAAAACCCGTGCGGAAATCTCCCGGATCTGGGCTCCCCCAAACGCCGCCTATGCAACACCATCGCTTTCTCACTTGTTGCATTCCCCCATAACGCCCGATCCGCACCGAATCGGTCTCATCCCCTGTACGCCCTGGCGCGGAAAACGATGGCCCGATGAACATTGGATAAATCTCGTTTCCCTCCTTCAAATCCGCGGATGGACCCCCGTTTGGCTCTGCGGTCCAGGCGATGCCCCCCTTTTGCCGCATCTTCCCCGTCCAATCCCGACCCTCACCGCCCATTCAATCCCCGAATGGGTCGAAACCCTCGCCAAGTGCGCACTCGTCATCTCGGTCAATACCGGCCCGATGCATATCGCAGACGTCCTCCAAAAACCGCTGATCGTGCTCGACGGCCCCTCCCGACTCCCCCTTTGGGCCCCCGAAAATCCCAACGCAATCGTTCTCCATCATCAGGATTGCGTTCCATGGGCTCCCGTGGCACCCGTCGATGATGGCACCCGTTGCCAAACCGAATTAATGGCTAAAGTTACCCCTGCCGAAGTAGTGGAACAGTTGCCGCCACTTCACCCTTAGCCATCCCCCGCCCCCCGCACCCCTCGTGCGCCCCTCGTGCGCTCGTGTCTCGTTGCCGTGCGCACC
>JAEDLN010000004.1 GCA_016295275.1 Kiritimatiellia bacterium | reverse complement strand
GATGGCGCGGCGGCGCGATGGGGACATCGCGCCCTACCGCCATGCCGCACGAGGAGGGGCGCGGCAAGGGGGCGCGGCAAGGGGGCGCGGCGATGCCAAGCCGCACGAGGGGAGTGCGCGGCGATGGGGCGCGGGATGCCATGCCGCACGAGGGGAGTAAGCGTCCGGGGCGTTTCGAATGGAAGCGTCCGTTTGTCTGCGGGGCTGAGCCTGGTGCGGAAAAGAGTATTCAAATAATGCGTGAAAAGGTCTTCTCAAAGAAGGCATTCTCCATGTATGATCGGCTTGTACCGAGTTTTCCTTGAAGATTTCCGATCGATCCGGCGTCTGCCGGAAGTGAAAACGCAATTCATTCCATCTAGAGAAACTGCTTACGATGAACAGAAAACAGGCACGATTTTCGTTTGAAAAGCTGTTCTGCGGACTTTTGGGCTTTTTGGTTTGCACCGTTCTTTCGTCCGGTGCGGCAATCGACGCATGGACCGGCGAAGAGGACGCGATCGAACAGACGCAGAAGCGGCTGTTGGACGGCGTCGAGAAGATTGGCTTGTTTCCCGGAGCGCTTGCCGGAAACGTATTGATACTCGATCACAAGAACGTTTTTCCGCTTGCCTATTGCCGTTCGGACGACGTCGACGGTTTTTCGGCGGTCGGCGGCTTTTACGGGAAGGGTCGGTTTTTCTACTTTTCGCATGTCGGCTTTTTCGATTTGCCGTTTCAGGCCGATAACCGGAAGTTGTGCGATAATCTCGTTTCGTGGCTAGGCCGCGAAAAAGAGCTTCCGCGCATAGCATTGTTGCGCTGTCCCGAGGTTGAATCGTTTGTGCGGGAGCTATTGGGCAGCGAGGCGGTCTGTGCGGTTTTGCAGGATGCGGGGGATCTTCGTGCAGAGGACTACGACATTTGCCTTTCGCGCGGCATCAAGGAAGCGGAAGTGGAGAGTATCGGGCGGTATGTCGAAGAAGGCGGTGGCGTGATGCTGGCCTCTCTGGGCTGGGGATACATGTTCTACCGTCCGAATTGTTCGTTTGCGGAGGATTTTGCGGACAACAGGTTTCTTGCGCGAATGGGCTGTCTGACGACCGATTACAGTGTCGGACGGATTGGCGATGTTTTTCCGTCGGTTTTTTCGAAGCCGTTGCCGGAGGGGATTTTCATCGATGACGCATTGGCGTTTGCCAAGGCGGGAACGTATCCTACGTCGGAGGTTCGCAAACAGGTTCTGAAGGGCATTTCAGACGTCATGAACGCGCTTCCGCAGGGGGTGCATGAAGCGACCGAACGACGGATGGCGGATTCGTTTGGCGCCTCGACCGGGGAGGCGATTCCGTCGCCGGAGCATCCGATGGTCTCCGATGCATTTGCCGCTCGCAGGGCGATTTTGGTTCACAAGAACAATTGGCTCCGCGATCGTGAAAAGGTATGGGAGGCCCATCCGGCGGCGAAGGTCTATCCCGGGCTTGCCAAGGAAGGTGTCCCAACGATCGAGCGCACGATCGATGTCGATTTGCGCATTCCGAAATGGCATTCCACGGGTGTGTTTTCTCCGGCGGGAAAGCCGCTCACCGTGGAGGTGGATCCGGCGGATCTCGCATTGGGGCTAGAGATTCGCATTGGAACGACGGGCGACAATCTCAGCAACAAGCCCGAATGGCGGCGTGCGCCGGTCGTATCGGCGAACGTTCCGGTCTCGAAGCCGAAGATGGTTTTCTCCTCTCCATTTGGAGGGCTTGTCTACATTGTCGTTCCGCAGAACCGGGCTTTGCCGGCCAAAACCATTTCCGTAAAGCTCTCCGGAGGAATTATGGCACCATGGTTCAAGCGGGGGCGCGACACGAAGGAAACATTCATCCGAGAGTGTGCCGAGACGGGTTCTCCCTGGGGAGAAATCGAAGGGGAGAATCTGATTTTGACGTCTGAGACGGCAGGGTTGAGAAAGGTTACGGATCCGGAATGGCTAGCCCGGTTTTGGGATCGCGTTTTGGATTCTGCGCAAGAATTGGCCCAGATTGACGAAAAGCGTCCGTATCCCGAGCGGTTCTGTTCGGACGTCCAGCTTATTGCGGGATGGCTTCACAACGGGTATCCGCTGATGAGCCACATCAACCCGGAGCATTTCGACGGCTATTTGAACCAAGAGGAGTTGGCCCGTGTGGGCGACTGGGGCGTTTTCCACGAAATCGGACACAATCACCAGAGCCACCATTGGACACCGGAGGGGACGTCGGAAGTCACGGTCAATCTTTTCACCTGTTATGCCATCGAGACGGTCGTCGGCGACAATTGCCGGAACAAGTATTATGTCACGGAGACCGAAAAAGGGGCCCAGCGGGTTCGCAACTGGGTTGCGCGCGGCAAGCGGTTCGAGGATTGGAAGAACCAGTATTTCCTGGCGCTTGAGCTGTACATCCGTTTGAAAGACGCGTATGGATGGGAGACCTTCAAAAAGGTATTCCGGCGGTACCGCCAACCGGGTTTTGCGTTACCTCGGAACAACGATGAGAAGTGGCAGATTTTCGCCCGGACGTTTTCGGAAGAATGCGGGCACAACGTTGCCAAGGCGCTTGCGGAATGGTCCATTCCGATCACTCAGGAAACGCTGGACGCGTGTGCCAAGTATCCGCCGGCAGATCAACGGATCACGCAAGATCTGGTCCCGGTCGAAGCGGAGAAGTGATGCAGAAGGCCGCGGGCGTGTTTATCGTGTCCGATTGAAGCGTCACGAGCGTGTCGGCAGTTGGAGCCGGCGGTGGAGTTCCTTATCGTTGTAGGGATCGTCCGGTTCCAGCAGTTCGTCGGCGGAATAGCCGCTTGCGAGCGAGCGCACGCATACGGTGTGCGAAGCTTCGTCGACTTGGAAACGAATCCGGAACATCCGGATCGAGAGAATGCCGGCGCCCGGTTCCTCCGGGATGGGCGCAACGCGTTTCCGAGAGCCGTCGAACGGATGGTAGGCGAGTTGGGTCCGAACGGTTCCGACGAGATCGGGACCACCGAGCGCCAGCAGTTGTCCGGCACTTTCGGAAAAGCGGGGAGAGCATTCGACGGCATAGGGGTTTGCCTGCTGTTCTTCCACCCATCCGGCGCGGGCATGAGGGAAGGAATCTGCTGCGGGTAGATAGGGCTTGATGTCCAAAACCGGCGTTCCGTCCAGCAGATCGGATTCTTCGATGAAGAGGCGACGGCCCTTTATGCCGACCAGGCGAACGCAGGAGAGTCCAATCGGATTCGGGCGGTAAGGAGAGCGTGAAGCGAAGGTTCCGACGCGGCGGTGGCCGGGCGCTTCGATGGGCGGGCGTGTCGTCGTGCGCCAATGCGAACCGTTCCGATCGAAGACGAAAACGATCCAGATCCGTTCAAAGCCATCTAGATCTCGAAGGGCCTGTTCGTAATTCTGTCCGGGCAACAGTTCGACGACACCGGAAACTTCGTGCGCATAGACGGCTTGCCGTGGGGCGTCGTATTTCCGGAAAGCCTTTCCGCGAAAGAATCCGATAGGCGAAAATTGCATAGAAGGGAGCGACTCAGTACGGGAGATGGAAATCGACCATTTCCCAAGGCAGTCCGAAGCGGTCGGCGACGTATTCGGTAATTGCGCGAACCCCGAAGCGTTCGGTCGCGTAGTGGCCTGCGGCTGCGTAATGGACGGGATGGAGGCAAGCGGCATGATAGGCGGCGAGGTTCATTTCGCCGGTTATGAAAGCATCGAGACCTTCGGCGGCTGCCTGCCGGTATTCCTCGGCGCCGCAACCGCCGGAAACGATGCCGATCCGCTGCACGAATTCCGGGCCGGAGTCCACGTGACGGAGCGGGGCATCGGGGCATGCGACGGCAAGCCGTTCCAGCATTTCTGTCCATCGGATCGGTTCAGGGAGGGAGCCCTTCCAACCGATGGTAAAGCCGTGCCATTGCGCGAAAGGTTCGAGGTTTAGCAAGCCGAGTGCCTTGCAGAGTTGTGCGTTATTGCCGAATTGCGGGTGTGCGTCGAGAGGCAGATGCGCGGCGAATAGGGCGGTGCCGGAGCGAATCAGCGGAGCGACCAGACGGTAGTTTTCGCCGCTGATACGGGAAAGGGACGTACCCCAGCTGATTCCGTGGTGGACGATCAGCAGTTGAGCACCGCAAGCGCGTGCGCGCTCGTAGAAAGCCGGGGTTGCGTCGACGCCGCAACAGATTTTCCGTACGCCATCGGGCGCTCCTTCCACTTGCAAGCCGTTATGGGAGACATCGTTGGCGAAGTCGTCGAGGCAAAGGGTTTCCGAAAGGGCCTTGACGATGGCGGAAAGAGGAACGGGAGAAGGAGCGACCATGGACAAAAGGGGGAAAATTATGGTTTGAGATGGAGCTCGCGTTGACGCCATTCGCGCATCGAAAGCCCGGTCCGTTTTTTGAAATACCGTTTCAGGAAGGAATCCGAATTCCAGCCGCAGCTTGTAGCGATCAAGGTAATCGGGCACGTCGTGCTTCTCAGGAGGCGGAGCACCTCTTGAAAACGGACCTCCAGGATCCGTTCGCCGATGGAGGTTCCGGTAATGTTCCGGAACCGTTGTTCTGCGAGGCGGCGCGAGTATGGGATTTCCTGCAGCACGTCTTTGGGTGTCAGTCCTTTGCAGGCATCGCGCATGATCCGTTCCAAGGCGTGCCGGATATGGTAGTCGTTCGTATGAAGCAGGAGCGTCGAACCGCGGCAGACGGTTTCGGTGGGGCGGTAGTAGAGCGTTTCGCCGGGCGCATCCGGGTTGTCGAATTGTTTTGCCAACAGTTCGATTGCCATTCGGCCTGCACCGAAGTAGTCTGCGCCGATGGAGGAAATCGAAGGCGTGCAGCTTTCGCAACGGAAGACGTCGTTATCGACGCCCAAGACGGAAATCGTGTCGGGGCATTTGATGCCAGCGTGCAGACAGGAAATGATGATTTGTTCGGCCGTTTCGTCGTTGGCGGCGAAAATGCCGCATGGTTTCGGGAGCGATTTCAGCCAAGCGATCAGTTCCTTTTGGAAGGAAACGATATCGTAGCGGAACCAGGTATTTTCGAAGCAGTAGAGTTTCTTGTCTGGTTCGATCTGCGCCAATTGATCGCGAAAGGCGTGATAGCGCAAACGGGACCAATCGGCGCGACCGCACCAGCCGACGTATCCATAGCAAGCGGGGTTGAGTTTGCTGAGTTCGTCGGCGGCGATTTGGGCATATTGTTCGGAGTGGACGCAAACGGAAAAGACTCTGGACTGATCCTTGAACAGGCGCAGATTGGGATCGATAAAGACAACGGGAACGGAAGCGTAGGCTTCGTATTCGACGGGCATGCGCAGGTAGGAGCATTCCACGATTACGCCATCGGGTTGCCAATGATCGATGAACTCTTCCGCCGGGTGGTCGGTACGACCGTATTCCACCTCGATGATCCGCCAGTTGTGCAGTTTCGCCTGTTCCCGGACCCCGGCCAGTTCCACTTGGTGGCAACCGGCATGCAAGTCGGTGAAAAAAAGAATGGTTTTCATGGTTTGTGCAAACAACGGAAAAAAGAAAAGGCTTGATTTTGGGAGAGATAATGGCAGTCCTATTTCGTATGGAACGATTGTATTCCTTTTTTTTCCTCTTCGCAATAAGACTTGTATTATTTACGCAAACAAGTGGTCGAAAAAATCTCTTTTCTGCTACGATGACATTGAAAGCGGGCTTGCAGTCGCTTCGATTCGGAACATTCGTTGAAATCGATCTCGCTCGGGCCTGATTTCGCAAAAAGTGTTTTTTGCGAACGCATCCAAACAAAATCCACCGAAATGAAAACTTCAATCAAAACGAGATTCGCGCTTCTATTCGCGACACTTTTTCTGGCTGTTGTTCCGTGCCGTTTGCGGGCGGAGGGCGATGGTGCCCTGTCGAAGTTGCAGGAGCGGCTGTTGACGGGTGTTTCAACGATTGGCATGCAAGCCGGGTGCATTCCCGGAAATGTCTTGGTTTTGGACCGTCAATCGGTTTTGCCGCTTGCCTACTGCAAGAATGGCGACAATACGCGGGGCTTTGTGGCGGCCGCCGGGCTTCCCGGGAAAGGACGCTTTCTGTATTTCGGACATCCGGCGTTTTTGCAGTTGCCCTTTTTTGCGGATACGAAGGCACTGTATGCGAATGCATTGCCGTGGCTGACGGATGGGGCCGAGGCGCCCAAAATCGCCTTGCTCCGCTGCAAAGAAGCAGAGCCTCTTTTGCGCGAAATTCTCGGTGAAAAGGCGACTATTACCCACCTCACCAAGATTTCGGATTTGGTATCTGCGGACCTGCTCGTCTCGAAGGGCTTTGAAATGGAGGAGGTTCCGGTCGTCCGTTCGTACGTAGAGGGCGGCGGCGGTCTGCTGATGGCCTCCTTGGGATGGGGCTTTCTGTATTACCACAGCCAGGTCGGCTTTACGGAAGGTTTTCCGGACAATCATCTGTTGGGCTCTTTCGGAGCATTGATGACGGATACGTACATGCTCCGGTTTGACGATGGCGTTTTTCCGGTCTACCGGAACGATGCGCAGCCCGGTGTTTTCGTCGAAGATGCGATCGAGCTTGCGAAAGCTTCAAAGAATTCGTATGAAACCGTCGAAATCGGCAAGCAAGTCTTTCACACGCTCTCCGATTTGGTCAATGCGTTGCCCTCGGGCATCCATCCGGAAACGGAGAAGCACATTTCCAGCATGTTTGCCGCGAATCCGGACGTCATGGTACCTTCGGCTGCGACGCCTGTCGGCATTGGCGATCTGTTCTCGCGCATGGCGATTCTTTCGCATCGCAACTCGTGGTTGTCGAATCGCGAAAAAGTATGGCCCGCCCATCCGGCGGCGAAGAGTTATCCCGGGCTGGTCAAGGACGGGACGCCTTCGATCGAGCGTGAGATCGAGGTTTCGCTTTCGGTTCCGAAATGGCATTCGACGGGGCTGTTTGCGCCCGCCGGACAGGCCTTGACGGTGATTGCGGACGAGAAAGCGATTGCGGCGGGGCTTGCCGTCCGGATCGGCACGTCCAATGACAACATTACCTCTGCGACGAAATGGAAGCGGGCCCCGGTTGTCTCCGTGGAGGTTCCCATTCGCAGCACGAAGATGGAGTTTTCCTCGCCGTTTGGCGGGTTGGTTTATGTGGTCGTACCGGAAGGGGCAAAGGATTTGAAAGGGACTTTGACCGTCAAGTTTTCCGGTGCGGTCATGGCGCCATGGTTCAAGCTCGGGCGCGACACGAACGAGAAGTTCATCCGAGAGTGTGCCGAAACGGGGGCTCCGTACGGTGAAATCGAGGGCAACAACTTTGTCATTGCGGCGGAGACGTTGGGACTGTGCAAGGTTACGGATCCCGCATGGATTGCCGCGCATTGGGACCGCGTATTGGACGCTTGCCAGGATTTGGCCCAGATCAAGGAGAAGCGTGCCTATCCGGAACGCATGTGTTCGGACGTCCAGCTGACGGGCGGCTGGCTGCACGGCGGCTATCCGCTGATGTCGTACGTCAATGAAGAGCATTTCGACTGGTGCATCAACAAGTCCATGTTGGAGAAGGAGGGATCCTGGGGCGTTTTCCATGAAATCGGGCACAACCACCAGAGCCGCGACTGGACGCCGGACGGCACGGGCGAGGTGACGGTCAATCTGTTCACCACCTATGTATTGGAAACGGTGACGGGCATTGATTATCGGACATCTCCCAAGTATCCTTCGAACCGTCAGCTTGGAACGGGGCGGGTCAAGAACTGGGTTTCCCGCGGCAAATCGTTCGACAAGTGGAAGGGCGATTATTTCCTTGCGTTGGAGATGTATTTGCGGTTGAAGGACGCCTATGGCTGGGATGCGTTCAAGCGCGTGTTTGCGCGCTATCGCCAGCCCGGGTTCAAGAAGCCGGCGACTACGGAAGAGCGTTGGCAGACCTTTGCTCGCGTCTTCTCGGAAGAAACCAGCGCCAACATTGCGGCTGCTCTGGCGGAATGGACGATTCCCATTACGAAGGAGACGCTGGATGCGTGTGCCAAGTATCCTCCTGCCGATGCCTCGATTACGAAGGATTTGCAGCGCCGTCCGTATGTTTCGCCGAAGACGGAACCGGTCGAAGGGCAATACATGGGCGTATCGCTTACGGGAGAAACGGCGGGCGAGATTACGCTGTATCCGACTCGCGAATCGGTCCCCGGCGGCGAACAGGACCGTCGTTGGAAGACTACGCATCTGTTGTTGCGTCGCATCGAACCGAGCAACGGTCCGGTCAAGCTCGGCAATCTGCAGTCGGAAAGCGACGTTCGGGATGGCGTTCGTACGGTTGAGATCACGAAACCTTACTACATCGGCATCTACGAGCTGACGCAGGAGCAGTGGTTCCATGTCATGGACAGCTGGATGGAGAACAACTACGGTGCGGAAGGCGACCGCGAGACGCGTCCGGTCGGCGGCATTTCCTACCATGATGCCCGCGGCAGTCTGGAAGACGGCATCAACTGGCCGCTGACGGGGCATCAGGTTTCCTTCGGATCGTTCATGGGGCAGCTTCGCGAGCTGGTTTCGTTCCGCGCCGAATTCGATTTGCCGACAGAGGCGCAGTGGGAATATGCGGCACGCGGCGGCACGACGACGGTCTGGAACAACGGCGAGACGGCGAAGCCCTACACCGAGATGGCACCCGATGGCGTAACCAAATTGCAGCGCGATCGCGTTCTGGACAAGTTGGGGCGCTATTATGCGAATGGCGCGGATTCCTATCGGAAGGACGAGCCGCTGCTGAAGCGCGGTGTCAAGACGCCGTACGGAACGGCCGAGGTCGGCTCGTACGAACCGAATCCGTGGGGCCTTTACGATTGCCACGGAAATCTGTTCGAGCATGTGTTGGATTATTTCCAGCCTGCAAAGGACTGTCCCGAGTATTCGGGCAAGGATCCGGCCGGTCCCGATCAGAGCAAACCGAAGGCGGGGCGACGCGTCGCCCGTGGCGGAAGCTGCTGGGGCTCCACCTACGGAAAGGCCGGCAACTGCATGATTCACATTCGCCGTTTGGGGCAGTTGTGTGCCACGGGCACGCGCCATGCCGAGATCGGGCTTCGCGTCTGCGTTCCGGCGGAGGTTGCTACGGAGCCTCAGGTTCCGTTTGGCAGCGAACCGCTCACGGCGGAGCAGACGGCATCGCGTCGGCAAATTCTCGACAACGTCAAGGTTCTCGATTCGGACGGTCTTCCCGGGCCGGTCTACCGCACCTCTCAGGCGGCCTTCCCGCTGGTTGCCGCGAGGAACTGGAACTATACGCCGGCGGTGATGGCGGCGGCCTCCGTGTACGGGAAAGGGCGTGTCATCGTCGTCGCGGACGACAAGATCGACGAGCGTCTTGGCGACAATCGGGTCTTTTTGGAGAATGCCCGCAAGTGGCTGGCCGAGGGAGCGTCCCGCGAGGTTTTCGAGGTCGATTTGGCGAAACTGGCCGAGTCGGACATCGAAACGCTCCGGAAGAAAGTCGAAGACGGGGCGGGGATGCTGGCGTATGGACGTGCTTGGCCGTGGCGTCAGAAGACGGTAGCGGAGACCGGTTCCGCCTGTCTGGAAGATTGGGCCGGAAATCGGCTTTTGGCGCCGCTTGGAATTGCGATCGGCGATTTTTCGGTCATGCGCACCCATCCACGCGGTTTTTCCGCCTCGCGCACCATTTCCGAGGGGGCGTTTTCGGTTCCGTTCGAATTTTCGCAGCGGATCGAGCGTCTGCCGTCGGAGGAAGCGGTCATCCGTCCGCGCCGCAAACCCGGCAAAAACGGCATCATCGTCAATCCGGGCGAAACGATTGCCTTTCTGGGCGATTCGATTACCCGTTTGGGATCCGGGGCGACGGGGTATATTTCCTTTGTCATCAAGGGGCTTGAGGTCGCAGGCGTTCCGGACGTGAAAATGGTTCCGGCCGGGCGCGACGGCAATAATGCCGGCGACATGAACGGGCGCATTGGCGGTCTCCTGCAGAATCCGGACGTACGGCTGATGACCATTTCCTGCGGCGTCAACGATGTCTGGGGGTATGATTGGGGCCGAGGCGTGCAGTTGGAGGAGTACATTCAGAATGTCCGTTCGATGTACAACAGTGCCGCTGCCGTTGGCGTTCAGGTGATTGCCTTGACCCCGACGCTGATTACGGAGGATCCCTCATTCGAGAAGAACCGTCTATTGGATTCCTTTGCGGACTTCATCCGTTCGGAAGCCAAGGCTCGCGATTTGCCGTTGGCGGATCCTCGTGCGGACGAGATCGAGGCCTTGAAGCAGTTTCCGCCCCATTCCGGCAAGCATTTCACCTACGATGGCGTCCACCCGGTCTTCGAAGGACACAAGCTCATTGCCAAATCGGTTCTCCGGGCGTTGGGCGTTTCCGAATCGGTTTTCCCCGAGATCGAGAAGGCGTGGGAGGAACTGAAGAAGAAGGAGCAATAACGGTTTCGACCGGCTTCTTCTCCAACCTCGCGGCGCTTCCGTCGGAAGTCGTCTGCGAGGTTGTTTTTCGTGGGGTTTTCCATTACAATCGTTTCTCTCTTAGGGAGAATGTCTTTTTCGCAAACAGAATCTTACGCATGAAAAACGTCTTTTTTTTGTTCGCATGTCTTCTTCTTTTCCGTGGCATGGCGGCGCCGCTTCCGCGGGAACACGTATTGGCTCGTGCAGAGATTTTGCAAGGGGTCGAATCGATCGATTTAGAGGGAGCCGCGCTCTCGCCGCTGTTGATTATCGATCAACAGGCGTTTCCGCTCGCCGAATGCAAAAATCCGGATGGAACGGCGGCGTTTGTCGCGACCGGATCGTTTGTCGGTCGCGGTCGAGCCGTCTGGCTTTCGCATCCGGCGTTTTTCGATTCGAAGTTTTTCCTGAAAGACACCAAGACCTTCTTGAAGAATGCCGTCTGTTGGGCAGGCGGATCGGGCAAGAAAAAGTTGCGGATAGCCGTATTGCGCGATCCCGGCGTCGTACAGACGATAGAGTCGCTCGGCTATCCGGCGGCGCACAATATCCGTCAGGTCAAGCAAGCGAAAGGATACGATGTTTTGCTGGTGCGCAATTTCCAGCAAGACGACATCGAGGATTTGGTGGACTATGTCCGAGGCGGCGGCGGTTTGATAGGCGCGTCTCTCGGATGGGTTTTTGCCCAGTATAATCCGACGGGTGTCTTTGCCAAAGATTTTTTGCCGAATCGCGTCATGGCACCGATGGGCGTATTGATGGGGCGTGTGACCGTCCGGAAGATCAATGGAGGGTATCCAACGGAGTGCCGAAACATTCCGCAAGGCACCCTTTTGGAGGAGGCGCTTGCGTTGGTTTCCCGCGGTCAGGTCGGCGGCGATTCCGGGCGGGTTCAATTGTCCCGGACGATTACCTTTCTCATGGAGGCGTTGCCTCCCGGGCTTCGTCCGGATTTGACGAAGCGGCTATCGGCTCTCACCTCGTCTTCGGGGCGGAGCAAGATACCGTCGCCATCGATGCCGTTCCGTTCCCAGGATACGTTTCCGCGATTGGTTCTCATGGCGCGGCAGAATGCGTGGCTTTCGAATCTCGAGTCGGTTTGGGAGGCGGATCCCGCATCGGTTGTCTATCCCGGGAAGGTTCGCCCCGGGACGCCTGCCGTCACCAAAACGGTCCCCATCGATTTGACTGTTCCGCGATGGCATTCGACGGGCGTTTACGCGCCTGCGGGAGTCCCCATCACGATCACCTTGTCGTCCAGCGACGTCCAACGCGGACTTTCTGTCCGGGTCGGTACGACGGCGGACAATCTGACCAATTGCGACGAATGGAAGCGTGCTCCGCTTGTCACGATGCAGATTCCGTTGAATAAGGTTGCGACGACCTTTTCGTCTCCGTACGGCGGTTTGGTCTACATTGTCGTTCCGAGCGGCTACAATTTCGGCAAAACGCAAGTTCAGATTGCGGGTGGCGTCATGGCTCCATGGTTCAAGCTCGGGCGCGACACGAAGGAGCAGTTCGTGCGCGACTGCATGCAGACAGGGGCTCCGTACGGGGAGATAGAAGGGAACGACTTCGTCATCACCACGCAAACGGAGGGGTTGCGCCGTGTGCAAGATCCGGCGTGGATTGCGCAATACTGGGATCGCGTTTTGGCTGCGTGTGAGGATTTGCTCCAGAACAAAGAGAAGCGTCCGTCGCCGGAGCGGATTTGTTCGGACGTGCAGCTTTCCGCGGGTTTTCTGCATAGTGGCTATCCCATCATGTTCTATGTCAATTCGTCGAAATTCGATGGTGTCATCGACAAGAGCAAATTGCTTCGCAGTACGGACGTCTGGGGGTATTTCCACGAGTTGGGGCACAATCACCAAAGTCCGGATTGGACGCCGGGCGGAACGGGCGAAATCACGGTCAATCTCTTTACGTGCTACATTATCGAGCAATGTCTGAAGGAGGATTGCCGCAATGGCCATCCCATGGTTTCCCGGAATGCGGCAAACAGCCGAGTCCGCCAGTTCGCGTCCGGTCCGCGCACGTACGAAAAATGGTCGAGCGATCCGTTTTTGGGCTTGGAGATGTATTTGCGGATCAAGGAAGCGTATGGCTGGGAAGCGTTCAAGAAGACGTTCGGCCGCTATACGGAGCCCGGCTTTGTCCGTCCGCAAACCGACCATGAAAGGTGGCAGACCTTTGCCCGCGAGCTTTCGCGTTCCGTCAATGCCGACATGTCCGAACCGCTTTCCAAGTGGGCGATTCCGATCGATGGGACGACGCGCGCCTACTGTTCGAAATTTCCGCCTGCCGATCCCAGCATTTCGAAGGGGCTTTAGGGCATTTTTGGAACGCCGTTCAGTTTTTGCTTTTCGGATTGACGGACCGATGGTATAAACATCCCATGCCGCCGATACCACAACCAGAAAACAAATTTCAGTATTACGCACAACGCCTGCTGGCGTTGCTTGCGATTGCCGCGATCATCCCGCTATTCTGTTCGGTGAACGGGTGTGCGATTTATCGCCCCGGCAAACCCGGCTCGCTGGAAGGCTATCGGCGGACGGTAATGACGATGGAGGTGACGGGGTACGATTCGGGACCTCGATCTTGCAATTGGACGCGCAATTGGCGGGGGCAGCCGGTTGTTGCGAGCGGTCCCAATCGCGGGAAGCCGAAAGTCGTCGGGTTGACGGCGAGCGGCAAGCAAGCGCGTCATGGCACGATTGCGGCGGATACGAACTATTATCCGTTCGGGACGGTGATGTATATTCCCGGTTATGGGTATGGCACGGTCGAGGATCGCGGCGGTGATATCAAGGGGCCGCATCGTCTTGATTTATGGTTTCCGTCGGAACGGGAAGCATTGCGCTGGGGGCGGCAGAAAAACATAACGGTAACGATATGGAAAAAGCAGTAGACGGGGGGAAGGCGCGCGATGGCATTGTCGTGCAGGGGGCGCGCGTCCACAATCTGCAATCTGTTTCCTGCCGCATTTCCCGCAATTCGCTCACCGTCATTACGGGCGTTTCGGGGTCCGGGAAGAGTTCACTGGCTTTCGATACCTTGTTTGCCGAAGGTCAGCGTCGGTATTTGGAGAGTTTGCCGCCCTATGCGCGATCGTTTTTGGAAAAGATGGATCGGCCGGCGGTGGATTTTGTGGAAGGGCTTTCTCCGGCGATTTCCATTGGACAGTTTACGAGTCCGGCCGGTCCCCGTTCCACATTGGCAACCGTAGCGGAGCTACACGATTATTTGCGGTTGCTGTTTGCGCATTTAGGCGTTCCGCATTGTCCGCATTGCGGGCGGATTGTGCGTGCGGTTTCGCCGGGTGTCTTGGCGGAACGGCTGTTGGCGGAACCGGAGGGAACGCGCGTAACCTTATTGTCGCCGATGTTTTGGATGAAGGAGGATGGAACGCCCGCACTGGGGACATCCGGCACGGCGGCGGTTGCGGACGCGGCTCGAAGCGGCTTTGTCCGGGTCTGTCTGGACGGCGAGATTTGCGCAATCGACACATTGCGGGCGGAGCGCACGGCGGTTGCGAAATCGGTGGATGCCGTTGTCGACCGTCTGGTGATTCGGGAAGGTGTTCGCACGCGACTGGTGGATTCCGTCGAATTGGCGATGCGCCGGAGCGGCGGCGAGATCCGTCTGATGATCCGGCGTCCCGGCGAGCAAACCGATAGGCTCGTCAACGAATCCGAACGAATGGCCTGTCCGGATTGCAGGATTTCCTTTCCGATATTGGTTCCGTCGTCGTTTTCCTTCAACAGTCCGGCGGGGGCCTGTCCGGCATGCGGCGGACTTGGAATCCATTTGCATGCGGAATCGGATACGGCGGAGGATTGGGACGGCGAAGAAGGCGCCGCGGAGGACGTTTGCGAGGTCTGCCACGGGGCCCGGCTTCGGCCCGAGGCGCTTGCTTGCAGGCTGGAGGTTCCGGGTTTGCAGCCGGAGAATATTGCGGGAATCCTTTCGAAAACGGTCTCGGAGATTCGTCTTTGGTTTGATGCATTTGCGCAGCGACTTACGGACGCGCAGAAACGGCTTTCCGCCCATTTGCTGGCCGGTTTTCGCGAACGGCTACTCTTTTTGGAAGAAGCGGGCGTAGGGTATTTGCGAGCGGATCGGCCGAGTGCATCGTTGAGCGGCGGCGAGATGCGTCGTGTTCGTCTGGCGTCTGCGTTGGGCCAGCGGCTAAGCGGCGTTTTGTATGTATTGGACGAACCGACGGCCGGCTTGCATCCGCATGATGTCGATTCGCTTGTACGGCTGTTGCTGCGATTGCGCGATGCCGGCAATACGCTTGTCGTCGTCGAGCATCAGGAAGCGGTGATTCGTGCGGCCGACGAGGTGATTGAGCTTGGACCGGGGGCGGGTGTCGAAGGCGGAAGGATTGTTTTTCAGGGAAGTGTTTCGGAGATGCTCGGGAGCGGGCAATCCCTTTCGGGTGCCTATTTTTCCGGGCGCGAAGCGGTTGTCTCGGAGCCTTCGTCGCCTCCCGGGAAATCGACGCGTTTTCTTTGGATTCGCGAAGCGACGAAGCACAACCTAAAAGGCATTTCCCCGCGGTTTCCGCTTGGCCGCATCAGTGTCGTGACGGGCGTTTCCGGAGCGGGCAAGAGCACGCTCACCGAAGAGGTATTGGGTTCGAATCTCGAGCGTCTTCTTTCGGGGGGGCGGGGATCGGCGTGCGACGATTTTGTCTGGCGTGGTTGTGCCGGGATTGCCGGAACGGAGCCGATTGACAAGATTGTCCGTGTCGGCAAGGCGATCCGGACATGCAATCCGCGGAGCAATTTGCTCACTTTCACGGGGGTATACGGGCTTATTCGTTCGCTCTATGCCGCAACGCCGCTAGCCCGGGCCCGCGGCTATACGGCATCGCGTTTCAGCTTCAACACGAAAGGCGGGCGTTGCGAAGCCTGCAAGGGCGAGGGGCGTATCCGGTTCGAGATGAGTTTTCTGCCGGACGTCACGATTCCGTGCGAAGTATGCGGGGGCAAACGATTCAATCCGGAGACGCTTGACATCCATTGGGCGGGGCGTTCCATTGCCGAATTGCTGTTGTTGACGGTACATGAGGCGGCGGATGTCTTTCGCGACATTCCCCAACTCGAGCGGCAGTTTCGGACACTTGACGAGCTTGGTCTCGGCTATCTTGCGCTTGGTCAGCCGGTTTCGACGCTTTCGGGCGGCGAGGTACAGCGCCTTTTGCTGGCTACCGAGCTGTCGCGTCCGGCACGCCATCATACGCTCTATGTATTGGACGAACCGAGTTCGGGGCAGCATCCGGCAGACATCCGGTTGCTCCTGAAGGTCCTTCGTCGTCTACGCGATGCGGGGCATACGATTATAGCGGTCGATCACAATCCGTACGTCATCCGTTCGGCGGATTGGATCGTGGATTTGGGACCGGGAGGAGGCGATGCGGGGGGGCGTCTTCTTACGGAAGGCACCCCGGCAACGATTTCCGCTTGCGAGCATTCCTATACCGCAGAGCTATTTCGCACCAAATCGCCGTAGAGCGTTTGAGCGTGCGCCTCTTTGACGCGCACACGGACGAAGCTTCCGATTCGGACGGAATCGTCCGGCTCGAACAAGACGATTTTGTTTTGAGGAGAACGACCGGCCCAGCGTGCCGCATTCCGCAAGGAAGGCCCCTCGCAGAGGACCTCGACAATCCGGCCGACCCAGCGGGCGTTGTTGCGAAGACCGCGCGCATCTTGGTCGGCAAGGAGAATGGCGTCCCGGCGGCATTTTTCCTCATCGGAGACCGAATCTTCCAGCAGAGCCGACCTGGTTCCGGGGCGCGGGGAGTATTTGAAGATGAACGAATTGTCGAAATCCGCCTCTTCCATGACACGCCGGGTCGCCTCGAAATCCGCTTCGGTTTCGCCGGGGTATCCCACGATGATATCGGTCGTGATGGCGATACCGGGGATTGCGGCGCGCAAACGCCGGACGGCATCCAGATAGGTTGCCGAGTCGTAACCGCGGTTCATTTCCTTGAGAATGCGATCGGATCCGGATTGCATAGGCAAGTGAAGATGCGGGCAGACGGCGGGAATGTTCGCCATGGCATGCACGAGCTCTGCCGTCACGCCATTCGGGTGTCCCGAGGTGAAGCGGATCCGAGGAATTTCGGGAACTTCGCGGGCGATGTATTCCAATAGACGCGGCATCGGTTCGGTATAGCCGGCAGGGGATGGGATATCTTCGGGCCATTGGAAACGCGACAAGCCATAGCGCATGACGGATTGACCCAACAGGCAGACGTCGCGAACGCCGCGGGTTGCCTCGGCTTTGACCTCCAGAAGAATGTCCCGCGGATCGCGGCTCTGTTCTTCGCCGCGAACGGATGGGACGATACAGTACGAACAACGGCGGCTGCACCCGTAGAGAATCGTAACGAAGCTCTGCACGGGTCCTGCTGCAACCGTGACAACCGGCTCGTCATCGGCCTTGTCTGCCTTTTTGCCCTGATTCAGGCAATCCAAGCGAGACAAATCGTCACGAGCCATTTCCGGCGTTTCGGGCGGTGCGTCGCGAACCTCGAAATCGCACAATTGTTCCGCACCGGTTTCCAAACACCGCTCGACGAATTGCGGAATCAGGGATTCTGCACGAGGACCCACCGAAAACGAGAGGCGAGGGAGTTTTTTGAAGATATCGGCACCGAGACGCTGAGCCATGCAACCAGTCAGCCCGATGACGCGATTCGGCCGATCCCGTTTGGTTGCGCAGAGCAATCCCAGTTTTCCAAGGGCTTTATCTTCTGCTTTTCCGCGGACGGAGCAGGAATTGACGATCACGACATCGGCTTCATCCTCTGTTTCAGCCTCGGTGAGACCCTTGGCGCGCAGTCTTCTGGCGAGAATATCCGAATCTCGGACATTCATTTGGCATCCGTATGTGTGCAGAGCGAAAGTAGGCATAGAACAAGTCCTTTTTTCTCCCGAAATCTAACAAAATCGGCATTCCGTCGCAATGACAGGTTGTCGCCGGCCGGAGGATGGGAGAACGGGAATATAAGCTAGCTCACAAGAGAAAGCGAAGAGCGACCATGTCGTGCCGGACGGTCTGCCTGCGATTGGGCAACGCGCCCTGCGCCATTTCGCACGGGTGTGGGGCGCGCGAAAGGTCGCACATGGTTGACGCTGTTTTGGAATGGTTATTCGCCGAACAGGGAGGAAGAGGCGATCGGAACGGCTTTGCAGTACCGTTGTACGGCTTCGATACGAGACGCGTGTGCTTTCAGATCCGCGCGCAACGTCTCTGCCGCCGCCTGTTCGGGCTCGGAGAGCAGCTTATTTACGGATGCGGAGGCAGGCAGGCAAGCCGGATCGAGCGCGAGCTCCAGTTCATCCGTCCCCGTATTTTCCAAGCGGATGATTCGAGAGGCTACGGGAGCGAATTCTTGAAGGATTCGCTGATTGAGCGTGTCGTTGGAAATAATCTCGTCGGAAGCATTGGCGGTTGTGATGACGGTCAGCGTACCTCCGTTGCGGATCGCCCGTCCGGCACCGAAGAGGCGTCGCGCCTTTTGGATGGCACGTCCGTCGATGCCATCGCTGGGAATGCCTTGTTGCGTCGTTGCCGCGATGCCGTATGCGCGGGAAAGGGCGATAATGGAATCGAAGAGGATGATGACATCCTCGCCGTTTTCGACACGGCGGCGTGCAATATCGGTCAGATTGCCCGTCATTTGCAGATGCTTTTCCGCAAAATCTTCGAATTCGGTCGTCAAGAGTTTGTACGATGCGTCTTCCGCGCATGATTCCATGACATCGCGCGAAGTATTGACGATCGCCAAGTAGATGACAGCGGTCGGGTGGTTCTGTGCGATGGCGTGGGCCATATTCCGCAACAAGGTGTAATTGCAGGTATTGCGCGGGCCGATGAGCAGGTTGCGCTGACCGAATGCAAATGGGGCGAGCGCGTCGATTTCCGTCAGGACCGAATCGCCATCCGGGGTGCGAAGGCGGATTCGATGGGAAGGCGTTTCCACGGGAAGTGCGGAGAAGGGGACGACGCGGCGTGCCGATTTCGGCGATTTTCCGTTTACGGAGACGATTTCGCTGGCGGTAAGTCGGCGCTCCCTCGATTTCGGATCGCCGAGGCGGACGCGGCAAATGATGTGATCGCCGGGGCGCAAGGCATTTTCGACAATCATCTGCGAGGAAACGGAGATATCTTCCGGGCAGGTTTTGAGGTTTCCGAAAGGAGAGCGGAGGAATCCGACATTGTCTTGCCAGATTTCGAGATAGCCCTCGCCCTCGATTTCACCGCCGCGGCGGTTTTGTTCGCGCAGGAGAGCCAGAACCATATCGTGCTTTCCGAGGACGACGGTGGAATCGTAGAGATTCTGTTCGATCAGCTTTTGATGGAGAGCTTCGACGGAAAGGCTTTGCAGGGAGAAGAGATTGACGGGTTGCGGGCGCTCGTCCTGCATGGGTTGGGAAAGGGCTTCCGGCGGGGTATGGTTTGCCTTGAGCTGTTCTGCGTATTGGCTGCCGGACTGTTTGAGCTCTTCCGCTGCGGGAGCGGGGCGGTTCCGGAATGCTTGGCGTTGCTGCCGATAGTCTTCCGGGCGGTATCGTCCATTGGCGTTTTGGCGAAAATCATTACGGGCGCGAGACTGCTTCTGGAATTGGGAAGATTGGTCTGCCGATCCGTTGCGTTCGAAACGGGATCGATTGTCGAAGCGGCTGTTGTCGCGACGGTCGAACGAAGAACGGGAGCGATCGAATTTGCCGGATTCGTTGGCGGACTTTTCGGCGGCCGCTTCGGAGAGGCTGATGGCATCGTTCATCTTTTCGATTGCCGCATTGGCGACCTTCAGGCGCTCGGCGATTTCCCGTGCTTTTTCGCGGCGCAATTTCTCCTGTTCGTCTTCCTTGGCGGGACCGGAAGCGATAAAGTCCCGTTCTCTCGCTTCGACGTAGTCGGAGGCGGAAAAGATGGTATTTTCGTCCGGTTTCCGAATGACGTCCGAGTGTATTTGCGCGGGAGGAACGAAGCCTTCGGTATCACCGGGCGTCCATTCCGATGGCTGGTCCATCGGGACCGGCACATAGGAACGGGGGGCCGGAGCGGTAAACAGCTCGCCCGTCTTGGCGGGGGTGGATTCCGTTTCCGGTCGCGTATTTTTCCGAGGACGGCCGCGAGGGCGTTTGGCGGTGGACGGCGGCACTTCTGCCGGGGGTTGCGCGTCAGGAGCATCGGGCCCGGTCGTCGGCAACGCAAGAAATGCGGGCGGTTCCTGTGCGGGAGTGTCGTTTGCGGCATCCGGAATGGAGAAGAGCGAGATATTGTCGTCCATGTTGATGTGGAATTGAGTACAAACTAAGCAATCCGGGGAAAGACGTTCGGCCAAGATTGCGAAAAAAAATAAGCTATACTAATCGAATACTGAAATCCGGAAACGACGTACGAACAGCGCTGCCAGTTGCCGAAGCTGTCCAAGGTCTGCGTCATTTCGAAGAATGAAATCGGCTCGCCTCATCCGTTCTGCAGGCAAGAGTTGGGTGTGAATCCGTTTCTGGGCCTCGATTGCGGTAAAACCGCGTCCCATCAGCCGTGCGAGTTGCATCTCCGGGCGCGTTTCAACGGTTGCCGCGAAATCCCAATCGCGCTCCCAATTCGATTCGAACAAGAGCGGAATTTGCGCGACAAAAATCGATCCATTGGATTCGTATTTCTTTTTGCAGACGAGGAGTGCTTCACGAACAAGCGGATGAATGCAATTTTCGAGAGACATGCGTGCCGATTTGTCTGCGAATACGAGTTCGCCGAGACGCCTGCGATCGGTTGCCCCGTTCGAGTCCAGATACTGCGGACCGAATTGACGTGCGACCCATTTTGCCGCCTCTCCTCCCGGACGGTGCAATACATGGACGATTTCGTCTGCATCGACAGTCGGAATACCGAGAGAGGACAGAAGTTTCCCGAAAGTTGTTTTGCCGGAAGCAATTCCACCGGTAAGGGCGATGGAGGGCATAATGGTAATACAACCTTTGTTGCAAACTATAGGCGTTTCCGAGCGTCTGGTCAAGCGGAAAAGTCCGGCGAGCAACTCGCCGAACGTTGCAGAATGCAATGGCGCACCTCGGGAGTGGCGGCCCCGCAGTGGCGTCAGCGCCGAGCAACGCGACAAGGAGCTGCGCCGTATCGACTAGGGTGCGCGATTACTCTTGCCATTTGCCATCATGGCTTTTCCGGCGGGCATAAGCATGCTTATTGCACGCAGCCTCCTGAAAATAGCGGAAAAGGGCGGGAAAATCAGGGGGAGGGCTCTACGAGGATGTGCTTTTTGCGGTTGACGAATTTGCCGACGCCATGATTATGGACTTGAGAAAGCGTTTTTTTCGAATGACAGACGCGCTTTTTTTTCATCGGTTGCTCCATCGACGGAACAAGTCGTCAACCGACTCTTCGCAACAACCGACGGAACGTATGGTTACGGATGCGATTCTCAAGTCTGAATTACATGCATTCCAACGGATGGTTCAGATTTCGTGCGAAAGGAGTCAATGGGTTTTCACAGCGCCATCGATGTCGCAGAGAAAAAAAAAACTGTGGCATAATGGCGGTTTTCGCTATTCCGCCGGAGTTGATATGGCATTGGTTGTTGCGCGGAAGGCAGAAAGGATGGATGCGATTCCGGGGACTCGGACCGGCTCAGAGATCTTGAATCCGTTTGTGGAAGGTTCGTAGAATCCAATGTAGGCGGCGTCCGGATCCTTGTCCAGGATCGCACTACGCAACAGAACGATCGGCCCCTCCTTCAACTGGAGTTGGAGGTTCACCTCGTAGCCTTCGGATTCCGGAAATGTCTCAACAGGCTGCGCTTGCGCGAAGGCTTGTCGAATTGCCTCCTGCTGTTCTTTGGGGAGGCTCTCTTTCAGTTCGGAGCGTCCGTTGGCGACCAGCGATATGCAGCGCATGTCTTTGAACGGAAATTTGGCGATGGCCTGCAGCGAATCAAGCGTCGTCGCGCCGAGTTTTTCGGATACGCCAAGCAAAGCGGGGAGAGGACGAAGCCCATCGCCAGAGAATTTCCCAGTGTCGATTTCATCGAAAAGCGATCCAAGCCCGGTGATGCGGATTGGGGGAAGCGACTCAAAGAGAAGTTGCATCTTTTCGTTCTTGCCGACGGGATCGCTATATTGGACAAATATTTCGTCGGATTCGCCTGCGCGCTGCATATGAAGCATTGCGCAGGTTCGATTGGTGTAGAAGATAAAAAGATCGTAGGACGAGGAGAGATTGTCAGGCAATTGTGTGACCGGCTCGGCGACGCGCAAGCGGTCGAGAATGTTCGAGACGACAGCCGGAGAGCAAGGAGTATAGGATTTTCCAATCGATTGGTCTGCCTCCTGAGGCGTCACACGGACGCCGATCGCCAGTACGGGAAAATCTGCCAGAATTTTGGAGACCTTTTCCGCCCGTTCGCTCAAGATTGTATCCCGACGGATTTTATTTTGCCAAAGAACAACCGAAACGATGATAAGGGTAAGACCGATGGCAATGCGAGGAGAGAAACGGATCTTCATACGGACAAAACGGATAGGATGTTGAAAAAAAATACGAATGAGCAAGCAGTTACTACGCAGTATGACCGGGGAAGAGCCCCAAAAGGATCTCGCGCATTTTTCGTGCGGCTACGGCGCGATGCGAAAAGGTGCATTTGACATCACTGGGGAGTTCCGCGAAGGTTTGATCGTAACCATCAGGTTGGAAAAGCGGATCGTAGCCGAATCCGTTATTGCCGCGACCGGCTCGAAGAAGGATTCCGGGACAGATACCTTCTGCCAAATGGGTTTGCCCATCGGGGGAAACCAAGGCGAGAGCGCAAGCGAAATGGCACCGGCGGGAGACGTTGTGCGATTTTTCTTCGAGGGACTCGAGGTCGGCCAAAAGTTTTTCATTGTTTGCCGCATCGTTTCCGTGTTCGCCGCAATAACGGGCGGAATAGACGCCGGGAACCTCGGTTCCATCGGGTTTTCTGAGTGCGTCCACGCAGAGTCCGGAATCGTCTGCCAATGTCCACTCATGGGTGAATTCGGCAAGAGCCTTTGCCTTGATGACGGCATTTTGTGCAAAGGTAGTGCCGTTTTCATCGGGATCCGGCGCATGCGGAATATCGAGCGAGGAGACAAGGCGGATATGCGGAAGAGAAAAGAGCTTTTCCATTTCGCCGAGCTTGTGCAGATTTCGGGAGGCAAGAATGATTTTCATGAAAAGGGAGCAGTGAAATTACGGAATAGTCGATTCGTTTTCCGAAGAGTCGGAAGGTTCCATTTGCCTATCCAAGCCGTTCGGTTTGTTTTTCCGGCCACCGAGAAACTCGGTATTGCCTTCATATTGGTTTGCCGTATCGGACGTCGACAAGGTCGTTTCCTTATTCCGATCCTCATCCAGTTTTTTTCGAATATCGAGAATCAAGGGATAGAAATGCGGAAGGAAATCATTGATTTCGTTTTTCCAATCTTCCGGCCGTCTGGGATCTGACGGAAATGAGATGGAAGCGTAGCCCCAACGCGGGCGATAACTGCGAAAGCAGTTGTCCAGAATCATGTGGAAAAAGCGGGAATACTGGGAAACGGTTTCGCGTTCCGGATTGAAAAGCCAATAAGCGTAAACGAAACTGCCGTTTGCCGTCGTTTGTCCACTGGCATCGCGCCGTTCAAATCGAGCTTCCAGAAGCTCGAGCGGGAAGTCTTTTCGCATCCCGTTGTCGGCGCGAAATACGAACTCATTGAAAATCCGGTTTCCTTGTGAAACAAGGCAAACTTGCGGACGATGGATCGAGCGGCGTTCCATTCCGGAAAAAACGAGATTGATCGCTATATCCGGGTGGCCGGGGCGCGTGTAGATTTTGTGAAAAATCGGGGTATTGGGAGGAAGATTGATGATTTCGCCGAGCGAAACGGTAAAGAGGGGGGCGCCGCAGTCCGGGCAGTTTTCAAGCGGGATATTTTCCGGTGGCGGAATCGTCGATTTGAGAGCTGCTTTTCCTTCTTTTACACGCACCTCGAATTCCTGCCTTTTTTTCTCGAGTTCGTGCTTGAGATTCGGATTGGCTTCTTGGTTTGCGGCAAATTCGACCAATTCCGTGCGACGATACGGGCGTGCGCACTGATCGTTCATGCAGAAAAAAAGATCTTCGCCCTGGTAGGGACCAAGCTGATCGGGAAAGACGAAGGGAACTTCACCATTCGGATTTCCTGTAAGGGTGCGCGGATTCGCAAGACAGAAAACCGTAATCAGCATCAGTCCAAGAACGACTATCCCCGGGATGATTTCTTTGGCAGAAGGTCGCATAAGATTTTTTTCCAGTCTTTTTCGAACAGATAACCGGTTCCCTTCAAAAGGAGAATGGAAATCACGAAAACGATAAACCCGCTCATGTCATGGTATAGCTGCATGGCGAGTGTGAGTCCAATCCATTCGGCGATGACTCCGATTGTGAAAATCCGCAATGTATTGGCCAGCATGGCAAGCGGGATGGAGCAAACAAAAAGGAGGATTCGCTTCCCGTTTGTCGACAATGTATAGTACGCATAGGGGGCTGCCAGGGCCGTCATCACAAGCAGAGAGCGCAAACCGGAGCAAGCATCGGCGACTTCAAACTGGAACCCACCGCCGGCATTGGAGGAGATGACGGTACCGATTTGAACGGCCTCGATTCCGATTCCATGAAAGAGAAAACACGCCATCATGCTGGAAATCTTTCGCAATGGCATGGTAAACTCCGACAGGATCGAACCGGTAAAACAGAGCAGGATATACGCGCATGGGAAGACGATCCACTGGACGACCTTCCAACCGTAGATGGCATAGGGAATCGCAAAAAAGAGTCCGGCCATTGACGCGATTGACAATCGCGGCAGTTGGGAACGAAAACCGATGACATGCAAAACGAGACATGCGACAACCGCCAGCACTCCCAAGACGCTGGGTTTGCTTTCTTCTTGAAGCATTTTGAACCGATTCCGCCATATCATCCAGCATGCGGCCGGAATCATCAGCCAAATATATCCATAGTCCCCGTTCTTTGCCTTCCATTGCGGTGCCAACCATGCATAGAGGCTCAAGTTCGCACCATGGGTTTCCGAATCGTTTCCGTATGCATGGAACATCCATAGGGCAAACAGAATCCCCGCAATGCAGAATAATGCCCGATACAGATTTGGGCGCAAGTCTTTTGGGAAAAAGGGTGTCATAGAAAATTTCCAACCTATCCTACACGATTATGCGTTTTAGGGCAAGATGAAGCTGCCAGTTGAAAATACCATGGGATTTTTGGGGAAATCTGTTACCATCTGCAAGGTATGAAAACAAAAGCATCTACGAAAGCGACCGAAATCCCGGAAAAGCAAAGCGGAAAGTGCCCCATATGGATTCAATCCATTTCAAACGGGTGCCGGATTCGGGTTCATGTCACGCCCCGAGCCTCGAAAACGGAGATAACGGGGGTGCACGGAGAAGCGTTGGCGGTTCGGTTGCAGGCACCGCCTGTAGATGGAAAGGCGAACCAAGCGCTGTGTTCGTTTTTTGCGGAGGCGTTGGGCGTTTCCAAACGATCTGTACAAGTTGTATCGGGGGATACTTCGCGCGAGAAGGTGCTTGCGATTGTTGGGGTCGGGGATGCCGAGGCCGTTGAAAGGATCGGGTAATCCGTAGCGGTGTTTCGGTAAGCTTTATTTTGCGAAAGGCATTCGATTCCATTCGTATCGGCGGGGGGGGTATCGATCGGAAAGCTCGGTCAGATCGAATGGAACGCCCTCGCAGGGGGATGGCCGCAGAATGGTTTCGAGCGCCTCGCTCGTAGCATGGATCGTCAAGTGTCTCTGTGCGCATTCGGATGCGCGGAGGAGCTTGTAGCGGGAAATGCTTGGAGGAAGAGCGTAGGTGGGGGGGATGACGATATGAATGTCAGGGTAACTCGCCAAGCGGTCGAAGGAGAGGGCGTTGGCCGGAGAAAGGAGGAGATTGTTGTCGATTGGATATGGAACGCCATTTCGGATAAAGGCATTTTCTTTGAGGATGCCGAGATCGTTCCGATGCAATGGGGAGTCGGCGGGAGCTTTATCAACGATGAAAAGAGGCTCGGAAGCGGTGCGCGAACGGAGCCCGTCTGAAATTGTGTAGGATCCCCAATCGCCGCGAGCGTATGGTGTTAAAACGATGTGATTGCCGGAGGGAATGCGTAAAGGGGGGCGTTGAGATTCGGGGAAGATTTCGAGATGGACAGGCGAACCGATCGGGGTTTTTGCGAAGGAATGAAGTGCCTGCAAGTCGAAATCAAGAAAGGCCCGGCGTAGCTTACCCCGTTCCGGATCGGGGTTTGAGGAGTCTAGGGAATGCTTGGGAAAAAGGGCGGAAAGCGACTCGAAAAGGTGCGAAGATTCCGGGGAAGAGAACGTTTCGGGAGAGGAGAAAAAGACAATCGGGAGATCGATGGGCGCAATCCGCAGAAGTTTGGCGAGCGCGTCCGCCGTCAGAGGGGTGGCGATTTCGATGAGAAGCGTTCCTTTCCGGATCGGTTTGGCGTATTCGAGGCGATAGTTTTTACTGATCGAGGAGTAGCCGAGTGCTTCATTGAGAACCGTTTGTGAAAGGTTCGAATCGGAAGAAAGATTTCGTGTCAGCGTGGCAAGGGAGGCGTAGGAGGCGGCGATGAGGGTGACTGGGAGTGCGGTTGAGGAGGAATTCGAGAGAGCTGTCACAAATGCGGTAAAAGCGTCCTCCATTTCCGCGGTGCAATGGAATATGGAAATCGCTCTCTTGTGGGAAGCCAGATGGTTAAGAAGTTCGGTTTCAATCTGGAAAGACCGACGCGAATAGAGGCGGTTTCGGTAGAGTACGAAAGGGCGATTTTGTGTAAGAAGAGCGTCGCGGGAGATGCCCGGCTGGGTGGCGACGAGATCGCTTGCGGAGTGCAGCATTTCGAGCAATACGGGAAGATCGGGCAAGGTTTGTGCGGTTGGTGCGTCTGTTCGATCGGGGGAATTGTGCGAAGGAATCGAAGATGCGGCAATCTTATCAAGAGAAACGGAAGCGAAGCCGGATTCGATGACGCCGGCAACGAGTTCTCCAAGCGTGGCGAGATGCAACAAATCGGGACTGAGTCGTTCGAGAAGACTTCGAATGGCGGATGAAAACTGAGACATATCGTAAAAGAGCGGAAGAAAGTTATAGCTTAAAGCCCGAAAACACAAGCTAGTTCATCAAGCATCGCTTCGGGAGGACGATCGGAATAGACGCCGCCGGGGCATCCGGCGGCGATCGCCCGCAGGAAATAGTAGCGAATTCCGCCGAAGTTCCGGTTGTAGTCGTATTGATTGCGCAGGGACGCGCTCAGATGTTTGTGAACCACAACGGAGTAAAGCAGATATTGCAGAAAATAGAAGTGAAGCGAAACCTCGTCTTGAATCCGGGTTTCGTTGATGAAGGCGGGATTTCCGTCGAGCGGATTCGATTTCCAATCGACGATATAGAAGAAATCCCCGTAGCGGAAAAAGAGATCGAGAAATCCCTTGAAGAAACCGGGTTTTATCGGCTGATCGAGATGGGGTGCGAGTCTTTGAAGAAAGACAGCCTTTGCGGGGTCTGTCCCCCAGTATTTTTGGAGTACTTCCGTGATATCGCCCAGTGTTTTGTGTCGGATTGTCTGGTTAGCGAAGAAATCGAAGCGCCATTCATTCAGGCGTAGATCATCGGAAAGATTTCCCAAGCAGAATTCGTTGCCATCAGGTGCGGAAAGTCTTGTTTGGAGGGCGGTATCGACCATTTTGCAAATCGTATCCAGGTGAGATTCGCGGATTTTTGGACGATGGGAGAGTTGACCGTAGGCGTCCAGCGTTTTTTCGATGATTGCGCGGTTCTGGGGGCTGCGGGCGTCGGTTTGGAAGGAGATTCGCTCGAAGATATGATGCCAACATGTACCGATGGCCGTGCCGCCCGGGAAAGCGAAGATCGGATGTGTGGTGGCGGGGGCGAGAGAATCCAGCCCGGTATCGGTATCGTGGTCTGCGGACGTTTCATCGGCATCGGCGATGGAGTTATCGACGGGGGGAAGGGATACGGCGAGAGGCGAGTCCGGCAAAACGTAGAGATTTGTTTCCTGGGGCTTGAGAGAGGAGAAGGAATTGGAGACAAGGAAGTCTGGCGTATGAGGGAGTGGGGGAAGCGATTCGACAAACGAAAAGTCGCCATCTTCCCAGTTTGGAAGCGGGGTGTTTTCGATGCTTTCATAAAAGGCGGAGCGGGATGTGCCGGATTGAGGCGGGGGCGGGAGCAGTGCAACCGCCGGATCGGGACTTTCCATTTCTTTTTTCCTAGACCCCTCATCTTCGGGTGGAATATCCTTGAGATTCCGAATGGAGGAAAAATGGATTTCACCGGCATCCGGGTCGAACATGGAGAGGACATGCTCCATACCCAACCATTTCAGCAGATCCGATTCGATTTCAGTCCGACATTTCGGTTGACCATTCGACGGGGTAATGCTTGGAAAGTAGTAAACAGCGAGCGAAGCGCGCGTAAGCGCCACATAAAAGAGGCGGATGTTTTCTTTGTTTTCTTCCGAACTCTCCTCATTCGAGCGCATGATTTCGATAGCAGGGGCACGGTCCAGACTTTCGGAGACGGTGACTTGTTTATCGATTGGGTTGTCGTTGCCGAGCTTTGCCCAGAAATCGGGAATCAATACGATGGGAAATTCGAGTCCCTTGCTCTTGTGAATGGTCAGAATATGCAGGGCATCGTCGTCGGTTTCAAGTCGTAGCTTGGTTTCATCGCTATCAGCGGCGTCAGCGCCCAGCTCGGTCTGTTCCCGAAGCCAAAGAAACAGCTTTTCCGGTGAAGTAAAAGAATCCCCGGACTGTTTCTGCAAAAGTTCAGTCAATTGGTTGCAATTGGTAAGTCTTCTTTCTGGGGTCGAGTTGCTGGCGATGGTTTGGCAGGCATTCGTACGTTCGGCAAAGAGATTCCAAGCGGACAAGAATCCTCGTTTTTCGAGGACTGCCTTGAGCTCAAGGAGGAACAGCTGCAATGTATATCGTGTGAGTTGTTGTCCATCGCCGTAGTGTTGTGCAATCGGAAGAAGTTGTTCGGGACAGCGCAAAGAGGCCGGAGCATTTCCGCATAAGACGGCAACTTCTTCCGGCTGCATTTGAATGAATGCTCCAAGCAGAAGGGCGCTCAACGCCGGAACGGAGAAGGGGGACTGAATGGCGGCCAGGAGACGGATAAAGTCTTTCGCTTCATCCGAGCAGAAGACGGAGTCATACTCGGAGAGAATGCAAGGGATTCCTCGGGCTGCCAGTTCGGCATAGAGGGTGCGACCATGTGACTTGGTTCGAACGAGGACGGCGATATCACCGGGCCGGACGGGACGATCTTCCGAGTTTCCTTTTGGAATCCGGTTCCGTTTCCGATCCTTCAGCAAATATTCGATTTGCCAGATACAGGCTGCGCAAGCTTCCTTGAAAGAGCCGTTTAACGAGTGAACCGGAATCACATTGAAAGTAGCATCGCGCCGGCAGGTGGCTTTAGGTCCGATGGGGGGCTTCTTTTCGATGGGGAGCGACTGTACGTTTTCGGAGTAGGGAATTTGAGCACTCCCAAAGCGAGAAACGGGATTTTCGGGATCGGAGTCGTCATCGTGGAAAAGAGCATTGACGCTATCCACGAGTTTTGCGGTCGATCGGTAGTTGGTCGAAAGCCGGTAGGTTTGATTTTGCAATGCATCCATTCGGGCAATGGCCTCGTAGAGGGCGATATTGCAGCCGCGAAAGCCGTAAATGGACTGTTTGGGGTCGCCGACAAAGAAGAGCGGAGGAGGCGTGTCTCCGTCCACGTCTAGAAAAATACGCCTAAAGATATCGAATTGAATGGCGTCCGTATCTTGGAATTCGTCAATAAGCGCGGCCTTGTATTCCTTGCGTAGAAAGGCGAGAAAATCTTGGCTGATTTGTTCATTCTTGAGTGCGGCATCCATTCCCAAGAGGAGCTCATGGAATGTCAAATCGGCGGATTGGCTTCGCATTTGCGCATATTGATCGCGAAGTTCCAGAGCGATTTGAACATACGTATTGGCGAGGTTGAAGTCTTCCAGCGGTTTTTCGTCCCTATTGTCGTCCGGTTGGGATTTCAAGAAGTCGGATGGATTGGAATCGCAGGTGCAACCGGGGTGGTCGACAATCTTGCGAAAAACCATTTGCAGATCTTTGAGAGAAGCCTTGTCGTTTTGTGTCAAATCATGATATTTGCCGTTAGGCGCTTGAATCTGCGAGAACCAAAAATCGGTGGATAGGATTTGCAGCGTATCCTCCGAATCGGAAATACTGTTGATTTGGAAAGGAAAACGCGTTTCAAAGGCGTAGCGATTGAGGCAGTGCTTGCAGAATGCATGGATGGTGTAGATGGATGCCATGTCCATTCGGTAGAGAGCTTTTGAAATCAGCTGAAGCGCCTGTCTTGATTTCGGTGAGGACCGGTCGTCGAAAGGGATTTCCGTGGCAATGAGAAGTTTGCGCACCTGATCGGAGATATCCTGCGGTTCCGTAACACCGGAAAGGGCGGAATGGAGTTCGGCAAGAATCGCGCGGATTCGCCGATGCAGTTCAGCGGTCGCGTCTTCCGTAAACGTAACGATCAGGATTTCGGAAACGTCCATTCCGAAATCGAGAATCAAGCGGGCGAAAATGTTTTGGATATTGTACGTCTTCCCTGTTCCGGCGGAGGCGGAAACGAGATGCGGGCCGTAGAACTGGGATTTGGAAGCCGGGTTGCAGATCCAAGTCGAGAAATCCGGAATCGTTTTCATAGGACGAGGAAAAGGGGAAAGAGAAAGGCAAACGGGGGGGAAAAGGATGTTTATTTGTTTCGCTTCTGAGGCGCCGGCGAAAGAACATTGTTCTTGTCGATGGCGTTTTTGAGGATATCCAGAAAGGAGTCGGGATTCTCTTTTCGACGAGGTGCGCAGGAATAGCCTGCGAGGATCCTCTCTTCCTCTGCGTACGGAGTATTGGAGGTCGGGAAAAGGGTATCCTGCGGGGTTAGCAGGGCCGTGAACATTTGCCGAAGCTTTTCAATTGCCTCGTTTTGCGGCATGGGGAGCAAGAGCTTGATCGTGGCTTCTTTTTTCGGCTCCATGGAAATAAGGGCGGTAACAACGTCCTTGCCGGAAGCGCATGCAACCAGATGACGGAGGTTACCGCGGTATGTTGTGTCGCCATTCCATTCATCGAGAAAGACTTGGATATTGGTTTGCGTTTGTCCATCCGATTGGAAGGGAGTAATTTTCGGTTGCCAAAGAATCGTCAGTTCTTTGGGTGATTCCGATACCGGATCGGTGAAGGAGAGTGTAAACGCTTCGCGTGGAAATTCTTCAATGCCGATACGATAAAGGTCGGCAAGATAAGTTTCGGAGAAGCTGAAGCAACCCTTACCATCTTTGATTTTCGTTTTCGAGAGTGCGATATTTCTGTTTCGCAGCCGAAACCAAGAGGAAGAAGTATCTGTCATCCCCTTTTCATCGAGTCGTTTTACGTATTCGAAGGCGTTTGTTACGGATGGAGCTTTGCCTTTCTCCCACTGAAGGACGGCATATTGGCGATAGAAGTCATCCTTATCGGAGTTGTCATAGAAAGCAAGACGATTATGGACCGTGACACTGGTTTGGGCAATGCTGTCGAGTTGGATGTTTTGACGAAGCGTGGGGCGTGGGGTTATTTGCCGGAGGAGAGCCTCATTCGGATTGAGAAGAATGTCGTCAAGCGTCTCAATGTCGATTTCATCGGGGAGAACCAGTGCGCGCGTGGGATGGGGCGTAGAAACGGACGGTTTTCCTTGTTTCGCACGAATCGCCTTGGCGATTTTGAAATCGGATTCGGAGCGGGAGATCGAGTAACCGGAGATTTTGGCGGTTTCTTCGGAGAAATAGCTTGGATGAAATGCTTGGAGTCTGTGTACGACAACCGGGATGTCGGAGTTTTGGAAGAAATGGCGATTCAAATAGTCAATCTGATTGACCAGAAGCGGGGAGGCGGGGAGAGGGTCGTTTGTTTTTTCGTTTCGTCCGAGGAAACTGAATCCGAGAGTATCGCGAGCAGAGAGAATTGCCTCCAGGAGGGCAAAGGAATCTTTCTCGTGTTGATTTGGATCGAGAAAGGTTCGATGGCGGGCAATCAGGTCGAATGAGAAGAATTGTTCTTGTTTTGGAAACGAACCGTTATTCAAGCCGCAGATCCAGACAAAACGGGCAGGGAAGGCGTTTTCCATGCGCAAAGGGGCAAAGACGATAGCGTCTTGACCGATAGCGGGATGGGCGGTAGAAGTGGAAGAAAGTTCATTTGCGAGGGCTTCGCGGATTAACGCCAGCGTCAGTTGATTGTTTTTTCCGTTCAATCGCTCTGCGATGGCAACGCGATTTAGCACCGTGACGATTGTCTGGCGGATGACGCTGAGAGAGTCCGGATCTTGATCGGGATCGAAAAAGACGTCGACTGCCTCAAGCAGAATCGTTTGCAAGACTTCAATCGATGGAATAGATCCGGGGGTCTGAAAGAAGGCGCGAAGTCGTTTTATGCCATACAGGAAAGAGTCCAAACCGCCAATAAGGGGAAGGGCGTCTTTCCCGAACATTCGGCACGGGAGGATGGGAATTCCGAAAACGGGATGGGAGAAAAAGGATGGTTCGTCCCCGAGAAGATGAGCTTCAAAGGATATGGGGGCTTGAGAAAGACCTGCCGCTTGCTGGTCGGTGTTTTCTCCCAGAAGCTGCCCGAGAAGGAGGCGATCAAGACCGCGTCGCCAAGAGAAGGGGAAGAAGTTCTCGGTTGCGTTTGCGGAAACGGATGATTGCGAACGAGCGCGGGATTCTTCGTTATTGCAACAGGTGACATAAATTCCGGCTATATCCTCATCATCCATTCCCCAGCGGATATTGGCGTCCTTTAGGATTTTTTTGAGGGTTGGAATGTCTTCCGTACGGATTCCGAAACGCGGACCTACGGATTCTTCTGACAGAAGTGCAACAACTTTTTCGACGGGGAGACGATTGTCGAGGCATTCAAGGAGGATTTGGATTGCTCGAAAGGCAGATGGCGTTTCGTATTCCCGACTGCCGGCAATTCGGATGGGAAGTGTACGTGGTGCGGCATCGGAGGGAGCATCGACAGACGGTGCAACGTATGCGGTTTCGAAAACGCTGGCAATAAAAGGGGAGTAGGTATCCCAATCGGCAAGAAGAACAAGGATATCGCGGGGGGAACATTCCGTGTGTTGTGCCAGGTAATCGATGATTTGATTGCGGACGACCTCGAGTTCTCGTCGTGGATTGTGAGCGGCGTG
>JAEDLN010000115.1 GCA_016295275.1 Kiritimatiellia bacterium | reverse complement strand
CCCACGCTCGTGTCCCGTTGCGGTAGGGCGCGATGTCCCCATCGCGCCGCCGCGCCATCGGCGCGGTGCGCGGCTTTGCACCCCGCACCGCATCGCCCGCGGGGGCTCACCGCCGCGGTGCGCAGCTTGGCAAGTAGCACACGCTGAGAGTTTTGCAGGGGCGTCTCCGTGCGCCCCTCATAGCCGCGCAGGGCGCGGCGTCCGGTCGCCCCACCCGCGGCACGGCCGCGGGACCGCTCCCCCTCTTGCGCCCCCGCACGCCCGCGCGCGCCCTTGTCCTTCGCGCGCCCTCGCCTCCACTTCCCTTTGATATTTCGTTTTGTTGCGTAAAAAGCAGTTTTTTGGCATACTGTCCGCGCACAAAATAAAGAATCCGGGCACTCCCCTTCATGAAGAAAGACGCCAGCATTGCCATAACACGCATCGGCAATGAGCTTGTTTGGACGCACATCCCACGCTCAAACCCGTCATCCGCTTCCGCAACACACGGAAACGGAATCCCCTCTTTGCATTCCGGCGATGCGGCAACCCTCGTCCTTTCGACGTCCGATGCCATTTTCCTGCGAATGGTCATCCCCTCCGATGATCCGAAGGAAATCGCCGGTATCGCGGCAAACCAAATGGAGCAGGAAGCCCCGCTCGATCCCTCCGAAATGGTTTTCTCCCACGAGGTGCTCGGCATCGAGGACGGAACCGCAACCGTTCTGGGTGCGGCGGCATCCGTTGCGTCCGTAGAAGCCCTCCGGGAGGCCGCCGGCATCGATCCGGGACAGATCGATCGCGTCGATGTCGCCGCATGCGGCCTTGTCCGCGTCCTGCAAGAGGTCAAAGCGCTTCCCGCAGCCCCCGGCATCATCCCCCTTCTGCAGGTCGAAAACGGCAAAATCGTTCTCTTCATTCTCGAAAACGGCTCCCTCGCGATGGCCCGCCCGCTCGCGCCCCTCGAAACCGCCAAGCCGCAAGCCATCGCAACCGCCGTCCGGCTGGCCCTTCTTCACGCGAATGCCGCCCCTGCCGGCAATGCCCCTTTGCTCGTCCTCTCCGATTCCCCGACCGTCCGCGCTCTCGGCGAAGAAACCGCCAAACGGCTGAATCGCGAATGCCGGATGCTCGATCCGGCGTCGATTCCGCCCGCTACCGCAGGTGTCGCCATCCGCTCGCTTGAGAATGCGCAGCTCAATCTCTTCCCGGACAGCTGGAAAAACAAACTCGCCGATCGGACCTATCGCCGGCGTTTCCTCCTCGCCGGTGCCGCAGGCGTGCTCCTTTGGATCGTCCTGGCCGCCGTTCTCTACGGATGGCCGCTTCTCCTTTCCGCAAAGGAAACCACCCTTGCCAACGAAGTCGCGCGCCTCGCTCCCGATGAAGAAAACGTGAACGAAATACGGGAACGCATCCGTATCATCGAACGCTACTCCGATCGCACGTTCTCCCCCCTCGAAGTCCTGCGCGAAATCTCCCTCTCCCTTCCCGACGGACTTACGCTGACCGCCTACCGATTTGATGCCGTGCGCCGCGAAGCCACCGTCGAAGCCTCTACCCCAAACGGGACCCTCCCCGCTTACGAATTCTCCAATCGCCTCAAAACTTCCAAACTCTTCAAAAGCGATACCTTCGTATCCGGACCCACCGAATCCAAAAACGGAGAACGGACCACCTTTACGATGCGGCTTGAATTCGCCGATTCCGTCACCGCATCCACACCGGAGGGAAGCGCACAATGAACCTTTCCCGTCACGATCAGTCCCTTCTGGCAATCACCGTTTTCGTGCTCCTGTTCGGCCTTCTCGGAATGGGTATGCGAACCCAAATCGAACAGATCGATCAGCACCGGAACCAAATCCGGCGCCTCGAAGAACGCATTCGCATGCAGAACGCCCTCATCGAAGCAAAACCGCTCTGGGAACGGCGCTATGCCGACGTGCGCGATAAAATGGATGTCTTTCCCCGCGATGCCCAAGTGCAGACACACTGGATGTCCATCATGGATCGCGCCGCCAATGCGCACAACATCCGGATCCTGCAACGCTCGCGCCGCGACGAATCCGTCGTTGCCGGCGTCTGCGAACTGCCCATCGAGGTGCGCTCCTGGGAAGGTACGCTCGAATCACTCGTTTCGTTCATGATCGAACTGGAAACGCGCGGCGTCATGCTCGAACTGCGCGAACTGCGCGTTTCGCCCATTCAAAACCGCCAAGGCTACCTGAAAGGGTCCTTCCTCCTCTCCTGCGCCTACATGCGAAGCGATCACGCAACCGCCCAGCCGCCCGTCGGACCTTCCGCGGAAACCTCCCGCGAGCTCTCCCCCGCCTCCGAAGAGGATGTCTCGGACGAAGAAGTCTTCCTGCCCGAAACGGACGATTCCAAGCCCGCCAAAGCACTCGAACTTTCCCCCGAAGCTGCACGCATCCAATCCCTCCTGAATAGCGAGGACGATCCTTCCAGCCTCCCCGGCGAAACGCCTTGACGGATTCGCCTTCCATTCCCTTTTCTGTTCTTCTACCGCCCCCGCCTGGATCATGAAATCGACTTTACGGCTCTCTCTTCTTCTCTCGCTTACGGTCGCCGCCACTTCGGCCTTCGCACAGCAACCGGTCCGGCCGGCCGCGCCGACCCCGGGCGCAATCCGGCGCCCCGCCACTCCGTCGACGCCCGCCGCGTCCGCAAAGGCCAAGCCCGTTACACAGCCAAACGGAAAGGGTTCCTTGCCGGTCATCCCATACGACGAATCCGAAAATGCACTCAACTTCCAGGACGCTTCGGTCGATCTCGTCATCATGGAATACGCCCTCCGAACCGGACGCACCATCCTCAAGGCGCCGAATGTCCCGCAAATCAATATCACCCTCCGGACAACGCCCGACAACCCCCTCTCCGATGAACAGTACCTGCTCGCAATCCGGCAGGTGCTCAATCTCAACGGTATCGCCCTTCTCGAAGAGGGCGACAAATTCCTGAAGGTGATCTCCGCCCCCGATCTCCCCCGGCAAGGGATCCAAACCTTCTTCCCCGATGAACAGGGCGAAGTCGCCGAAATCACCGACAAGGGCCAATATATCTCGCAGGTCATCGAACTGAAATTCGTCGATATCTCCGAGGTGCAGACCATCATCAACGGTCTTCTCCGGCAAGGCTCCCAAATCACCTCCGTCGAACGGACGAACTCGATCATGGTGACCGATACCGCACGGAACGTCGAACGCGTCGTCGAGCTGATTCGCTACATCGACCGCCCCGTTCCCGTTCGCGAAGAACCCAATATCCGCCAAATCACCTACGCAAAGGCCGCCGATATCAAGGCGCGTCTCGAAGAGATCGTCAACGAGGCCAAAGCCGATGAAAACAAAAAATCCGGCAAGGACGAGGTGGCGCAGGATCGGATGTGGGGCGCCCCCGGCATCCAACGCCGCCCCCTGCCCCCCGGCGTCTCCGTTCGCGATCGAAATACGCGCAACGATTCTCAGCCCGCAACGCCGACAACCGAATCGCTGAGCTCCGTCATCGATGACGCCCAAAAGGGTATTATCCGCGGAAAGGTCTCCATCATCGCCGATGAACGAACCAATCTGCTCATCATCCTGACGCGCCCCGAAAACATGATTTTCTTCGATAAAATCATCAAGGAACTCGATCGCCCGACCGCCCCCGAATTCCTTGTTGAAGTCTTGCGCCTCGAACACGCCGTCGCCGAAGATATGGCATCGCTGCTCAACGACTTGATCAGCAACAAGAAAAGCTCCGAAGACGATGTCCGGAACAAGACAACCCGAAAATCGTCCGACGAAGGCGATGCCTCCCGCCCCGAACAGCCGGCCGCCCGTCGCAACAATATCGTCTCCAACGAAACCCGCACGAAAATCGGCCAGCTCGATTCCGAAAGCATTTCCATCCTCGCCGACGAGCGCACGAACGCCCTCATCATCATGGCTTCCGCTTCCGATATGAACTCCATCCGGAGCATCATCGAACAGATGGATATCCAACTCTCGCAGGTCGTAATCGAAACCGCAATCGTCTCCGTCTCGTTCCGGAATTCGAACGAAACCGGTATGGACTGGGTCCAGCGCGCCATGCTCGATCGTACCGGCAAAGACGGCCCTTCGCTCGCCTTCGCAACCGCCGGCGGCGGTGGCTCCGGCGTGCCGGTGCCCGCAACCTCCCTCACAACCGCAGCCGCACTCAATGCAGCCTCCGGCGGTAAGGGCGGCATCTCTGCCTGGTTCACCTTGTTCGATTTGAATATGGATATCATCCTCCATGCCATCAAGGAGGATTCCCGTTCCCGCCTGCTCTCCTCGCCCAGAATCACGACCATGGATAACAAGGAGGCAACCCTCGAGGCAACCGATCGTATCTACTGGAAGGGCGATACGACCTATTACGCCAATTCCGATTACACGTCCGAAAACATCAAAAACGAAGATATCGGTATCAAACTGACGGTGACGCCCCGAATCAACAAGAAGGGCTATATCACCCTTACCATCGAACAGGAAATCCAGACGAACGAGGGCTATCAGCAAATCAACGGCTCCTCATACCCGATGCTCAATACCCGCAAAATGGGCGCCGACGTCGCCGTGCAATCCGGCGAAACCGTCGTCCTCGGCGGTCTCGCGCAAAACTCGACAACCAAAACGACAACCCGAATTCCGATCCTGGGCGATATCCCGCTGCTCGGTCGGCTCTTCCGAAGCGAATCGGACGAAAAAACACGTACCGAAATCATCGTTTTCCTGACGCCCCGCGTCATCGATACGCCCAACCAGATGGAGGACGATGCCCGCAACGTGCGGACGTCCATCGATACCGACGGTCTCTGGGATCCGCGCTACTCCTCTTCCCGCCTCGCCGACAGACTTTCCGAAAAAGAGGCGAAGAAAACCCTCGAAGAAGCCCGGAAAACGGTCACGCCTCCGCGCTACCCCCTGACCGGATACCTGACCGGTCTCAACGACGAAAAGACCCTGGAAGACTCCCCGTCCGATCAGCCGATTCGCGATGAGATTTCCCAGGCGAAGGAAACCGGAAAAACGCCCTACATCCATTACAGCGACGTCGAAGCCGCTCAATCGGGCGCCGCCGCGCCGGATGATGAAACCCCCGCACCCGCGGTGGAAACAACGCCGCCCGCCGAACAGCGGATTCGCCAAGCCGCTCTCCGAGTCGAGGAAACCGTCTCCACCCAGGCTCCGGAACCGAACCCGGTCGCAACCGACCCGGATCTGGAAAAGAAAATCGATGCCATCCTCGACTAGACGGCGTCTCTCTTTGCAACAGAACTTACTTATCCATTTTTCCGTTCCATGACTCAACTCATTTTCGTTCCGTCCATTCTGGCGATTCTTGTCTGCTGGGGAATCGAAATCTTTCTTTGCAAAAAGCACGACATCGTCCCTTTCTGGATCCCGGGAATCGCATTGATCGTTTCCGAATTCTTCTACATCCTGTTCTTTTCCTGGCTGCAGGACGCCGGAACGTCGGACTACGTAATCTATCTGCTCAACAAACAGGGAAACACGACGCTCTGGTGCATTCTGATTCTGGCCGTACTGATCAATCTCTGGCCGATCGCTCTCGCATTCTTCCGCGTCAACAAGGATCATTACCTCTTTCGCCCTCCCGCGGAAATTACAAGCCTCCGTCTCTTGGAATCGATCCTGTCCTTGGCCGTCTTTTGCCTGGTTTTCCATAAAATCAATTCTGCCATCGGCGAAAACGGTCTGCTCCGTTTCCTGCTGAACGAATAACCCGTCCGCACCGATCCGACCATGCAACAAGAGCCCCTTCGGCACCATACGAGAGACCGCCTTCTGGAGGCCGCCTGCAAGCGCTTTTCGGAAAAGGGCTATCGCGCAACCCGTACGCAGGATATCTGCCGCGACGCCAACGCAAACATGGCCGCCGTCAACTACCATTTCGGCGGAAAGGCCGCCCTCTACAAGGCCGTTTGGGATTACGCGCTGCAACAGGCCGAACAGCAGGAAAAGGAACACCTGCCCGCCTCTTCGTCGGAAGACCGGGAATGGATCTACAAATACGTCCATACCTGCGTGACCAGTATTTTCGGCGATGGAATGGAAGGAATGCTGCGCCGCCTTGTCGTACACGAATTCTCCGATCCGTCCCCGTTCGGAAAGGAAATCCTCCTGCGCCACATCACCCCGCATGCCGAAGAACTCTCCTTCCGGCTGCACCGGATGCTCGGCGAAAGGGCGACGGACTACCAGATCGGATGCTGCGTCTTCGCAATCCAATCCCTCTTTACGTCCCTCTCCTTCAACCGCTCGTCCGTCCATGTCATTTTCCGGAATGCAAAGCCGGCCGCAGCCGAAGTCGACCAGTTCGTGCGCGAAATCTGCGCCTTCATCATGGGCGGAATCCATTCCATTCGCCCCATTCCGCGCACCCGCATCGAACCCCGCCAAAACGGCTGATCCATCCCCCCGGATCCCTACGCTCATGATATCCTCCTCGTTTCGTGCTCTCGGTGCCGGTTTGCTGCTCTGCGGCACGTTGCATTGCTTCGCGCAAGAGTCAATGCCCTTGACTCCGGAACGAATCGCGGAAATCCGCGCCCTCGCCCGCCTGGAAGAGGAAACATCCAACGCCGACCAGTCCGTCTCCGTCGTAGGCGACTGCATTCCATACGCCGATAAAACGGTGCTGCTGAATTTCACCGAAGACGTGCGAACCGTCTTGGAACGGACGCTCCGAGCCCCCGCCGCAAAATCGGTTCCCGATTCCCGGGCCGTCACCTTCCACGGTCCTCAATTCAAAATCCGACTCTACGGAAAACTGTCCTCTCCGGACGCCGCCACCAACGGCGCCCCAAGCCATATCGCAACCAAACTGACTCCCTATCGGCTCGGACGGGAAAATCTCCCGACCTTGACGCTGACCATCACCAACCCGGGCGAACGGCTTTCCCCTCACGAACTTTCCTATCGCCTCGTCGACGGCATGGTCCGCCTGAAGGTGCTCTCCTACGCAACCCCCGGCAAACGCCCTTCTCCGCCCGCCGCCTGGTTTACGCTCGGCCTGACCCGTTCGTTCGATCCGCAAGGACGTCAGCCGGATTACGACGCCGTGCGAAAACTCTATTTCGCCGGTCGGCTCCCGCCTCTCGCATCGCTGACGGGAGAAAACCCCGCCGTCACTCTCGCCAACCCCGAGCTGACAACGGAGCTGGCATCCTTCTGGCTCTCATTCCCGGACGTGCCGGCACGTTTTCGAACCCTCTGCACGCGCCTCGGCCAAGGCGAACCATGGTCGGATAAACTCTTCCTGGAAACGTCTCTCGGCTCGGATGACCGCCAACAGGCCGATCGCCTCTTCGATCTGCGAATGGCACGGCGTGCCGCCGACGTCCTCTCCCTTGGCGTCACAACCCGGGAATTCGCCAAACGGACCGCTGTCTCGCTCCAACTCTTTCCCGGAAAATACGGCGTCCCGGCCGATTTCGCCGATACGCCTCAGCCGCTTGAACTGCTGCTGGAACCCGAAGCCGCACCGTGGGCGCCCCAAGCCGCAAGACTTCTTCGCGCCGAGGCATTGCGCGCCGCCGCCGGTCGCGGCGATGCATTCCGAGAGGCTGCCG
>JAEDLN010000114.1 GCA_016295275.1 Kiritimatiellia bacterium | reverse complement strand
TGCCGCGCACCGTGCCGCGGACAGAGCCGCGGCATGCAAAACTCTCAGCGTGTGCACGATGCCAAGCCGCGCACCGAGCCGATGGCGCGGCGGCGCGATGGGGACATCGCGCCCTACCGCCAAGCCACACGAGGGAGGGTGCGCGGCGAGGGGAACGGCGGGGACATCGACCGGGGGCACCCCCGAACCCCGCGAGTGGAACGGCGCGAGCCGGGAGGGTGGGGAGCCCCACGGGCGGTGGCGACGCGATGGGGACATCGCGCCCTACCGCAACGGGACCGCACCACGGGGCATGGGCGATGCGCATGGCGAGGGGGTATGGAAGGTGGCACGGCGGGATGCCAAGCCACGCGCACGGCGAGGGGACGGCGGGGCGTTAGGGCAAAGAGGCTTTAATCGATTGATTGACCTTTTCCCGCAACGTCAACAAGAAATGCTGCGTTTTGGGATATTCTTTGAATGTAAGATTGCCGCCGGCAGTTTCTTCTATCAGTTTTCGGACATATTCGCGGCCATATAGGCTTTCGCATTTTTCCAATGCCCGCATATCTTGGATCGCATCGTGAAATACGACCAATCGCAAGGATTCGAAAGCGGTTCCATCCCGCGCCGGGTAAACCGAAAAGGCATCTCCGGCCGGTGCGAAATAATTGCCATCGGTGCTGACAAAGGGGTTTACGGCATGGTAGGAGTATTGGCAATTGTAATAATTGTAGCCCCAATGCAGGAATCCTTTGATGGCATATTTGTACAATTGGACGCCGATGATTCGATTTCTGTACGATGGCATTGAAATGAAGCGGTTCGATACGCCATCGTGCTGACTGCAGCAATAATAGGTCCAGAGATCCGGAACCTGGTGCTCCAGAAACGGTTCGATTCGGTTCGTAGCCGGGATCGGATGCCGAATGGTTCCATTCTCGTAAAATTCGTAATTCGAAAGAGCGTCGACGATGGGATAGCCTTTGAGCAAGGGTGTGACAACATTCTTGGCCGCGATATAGGACGGGAGCTGACTGAGATTGGGTTCGTCGGAGATATGAAACACGCATTTGCCATCGATCTTCCGTTGCCGCAAAAAGGCAAGCAATTCCGGAATGAACGCGCGCAAGAAGGTCGCATATTCTGTTCCGCACGCTTCGGTTTCCCAGCCAAACAGTTTTTTGACCTTTCCATCGACGGTTGCCATGATTTTCGGGGCATGGGCGGCACCCCACTGGGTGAAGAAGTGGGAGATTTCGAAATATTCGATTCCCGCCCGGCGGCAAATATCGATCCATTTTTCGAGTTTATCGAAGTTGAAACGATAGACGCCATCACACAGCGATACATCGACGAGTTGCGTCGTTGTCCGTTCGCCTCCGACGAACGTATCCAGAGGCGGTGTAAAGACAGGAGTCAGGATCATATTGATTCCGTTTTTGGCGGCTGTCGTCACGTAGTTTTCGATGATTTGCCAATGCCGCCGATCGAATGCCTTTGTTCCGTAGTAATCCATCAGGCAATCGCAGTAGAACCATTGGGTATAGATCAAGTTCTGTTTCGGCAGAACGCAACCGATGATTTCCAAATGGAACACGACGCTTGCGATGACTGCTTTGCTCTGGAAATCCGAGAATACGAATTCGATCGGGAAAACACCCGCCTTGTCGATTTTTCTCGTATCGACCTCGACCAATAGCGATTCCAGATTATTGCTTGCCAACAGCCGATTACGGGCATTGATCGGGGTCAGCAAATCCGGATAGAGACCGGGAGCGGTGCGAAGATAGTCGACGTTTTTTGCCGTTTTGTAAACGGGAAGCTTGACCGGTACGTGCTGGACTTCCCGGATGGCGATTTGCCGCGCGATTTCCGAACGGACGGTCAAGAGAACGGGGCGGGCCGTTGCGCAAGCCTCTTTGGCGACATAGCAAATTCCGAAGCGAAACAATTCCTCTTTTAGGCAGGAGCCGCTTGCGTATTCTTCTTTTTCGTCGATATTCTCATCGAGGAAGCATTTTTCAAGGGAAGAGACAAGTTTGATTTTCATGACTGAACGATTTGGATGAAGATGGCAACGATCGGGGCGCGATGATTTTGGCGAGATACGGACAAATGGAGACCGTTTTTCACAAGTCGATCTGACTCAACATTTTCCTTTTGAATTTCAATGGAGAGAGACCGATTTTCTCCGTGAAGCGGTATGTGAAGTAGGATTGGGAGGAAAACCCGCATTTTTCCGCAATTTCAACCAAGGGAGCGTCCGAGGCAATCAGAAGCTGTTTTGCCGCCGAAATACGGACCTTCAGGGTATATTCGGCGGGTGTCATGCCATAGGAGGCCGTAAAGAGTTTATGAAAATAGATCGGACTTAACGAGGCTTTTTTTGCAAGCACGGATAGCGGCAGTTTTTCGGCGTAGTGCGATTGGATGAATTTTTCCGCATTGGCGAGGGCTTTTGCGTGTATCGAGGGAATCGGGGAATCGGGGGCGTGGTTTTTCGAGCATTTGATGATGGAATACAGAATCCGATTCGAACAGCTGTACAGGAACAGTCGATCGAGAATCGTTTCATTGCTTCGCGCCGACATTTTGCAAAAAAGGGAAGCCAGCTCGTCATCGTCTGCCATCATCATGGTATCCGGAATGGCTTCCAGCAGGTCATACAGCTCCCGGTTTTCCACCTTGAGATGCAGGTAGCAGCATTTGAAGTTCAGTTTGCTGTGCCGATATTGGCCCGGTTTCCCGCAGATCAAAAGTCCTTTTACCAGCGAATGGGCGGTTCCGTTCACATAAGCGATTCCGGGGCAGTCGGCGGGAAACAGTTCGATTTCAAAGCAATCGAGCAATCGGTCGCCGGTCGTACCGACATTTGGGAACTTGATTGCGGAATCGAAAAGTCCGTATTGGAGAATACGATAGTCAAAGGAGTCCATAGAATTGCGTCAAAGCATAAAAAATCCAAAAAATTGGATAAGATTCTGTATAGAATATTCCGGTTGTTTCGCTTATGATCGAAGCTGAAAATCAGCTTTCTCGAATCATATTACGGATATTTTTTGGAAAAGAAAATGAAAAAAATCGAAGTTGCCGGCCATGCGCCGAGTTTTTTGCCGGACGGCAAGGACTTCAAGCTTGTCTGGAGCGATGAATTTGACGGGGATACGCTTGACCGAACGAAATGGGATTATCGCGTTTCGATGATGGGGAAGCGGCATCCGGCCTGGGTTGACAAAGGCGTACATCTGGACGGCCGCAGCAACGCGGTTTTCACGCTGTTGGAAGAAGACGGGCGTCCGGTAAGTGCGCAGCTTCAGACGGGCTACAACTTCATGGACGAGCCGATCAAGAAGACCACATTTGGCAATGACGACTTGCAGTGGAACATTGGAAAGCTCAAGCGCAGTCTGTTCACCCACAAATTCGGCTACTACGAATGCCGTTGCCGGTTGCAGCAAAAAACCGGTTGGTGGAGTGCGTTTTGGATGCAATCGCCGATTATCGGGGCTTCTTTGGATGCATCCGAAAGCGGGGTCGAGATTGACATCATGGAAAGTTTCAGGCCGGGAAAGATTGTTCCGCACAATGTATTTGCGGGCGGGTATGGGCAGGACATGCGCAACCGTCATACGGGCGGCGGAATCGAACTCGATCCGGCGGTTTTCCATCGATTTGGCTTGCTCTTTGATGAAACCGGCTACACCTTTTACATTGATGGGAAAGAAGACGGGAAGATTACCGGGGATATTTCCGGGCATGACGAGTTTCTGTTGATCGGTACGGAGGTTACGGGCTATCGTCTCAGCGAACATCGACCGACCCGGGAAGCCTTTGATGCGATTGGCGACACATTTCTCGTGGATTACGTTCGTGTTTTCGATATTTCCGGAGGGACTGACACATGTATCGATTGACCAAGGTCGGCAAAATTGTTCCGAAAGCATCGAAGGACATTCGGAAATCGATTATCGGGCTTGGGTTCGAGAAGCTCGACCGGGACGTATTCGATCCGGAAAAATCGTATGAATACGTAGCCAAGTCGGGTGTAAAGTGGGCGAGGTTGCAATCCGGTTGGCAACGGACCGAGAAAGAGAAAGGCGTATACGATTTTCGCTGGCTCGATTGCATTGTCGACCGCATGCTGGATATCGGGGTAGAGCCCTGGCTTTGCCTTTGCTATGGCAATTCGCTGTATACGGAAAGCGCGAAAAAGGTTTTCGGGGCCGTCGGTTGTCCTCCGATCCAAACGAAGGAAGAGCGGGAGGCTTGGGCGGCGTACGTCAAAGCGACCGTTCTTCATTTCAAGGGGCGCATCCGGTATTATGAGATTTGGAACGAGCCGGATGGCGTATGGTGTTGGAAGCATGGACCGAATGCAAAGGAGCTTGGCGAATTTATCATTGCCACGGCAAAGGCCTGCAAAGCGGGAGATGTGGCCTGCAAAGTGGTCGGGTTTGTGACCTGCATGGGGCAGCGCGAGTTTGTCGAGGCGGTTGCCCGGACGGGTTGTCTCGATGTTCTGGATGCCGTTTCGTATCATGCCTATGCCATTGGGGAAGAGGGTTTCCGGCAGAATTACATGGTATACAGGGATTTGCTCCGCCGGCATGGAAAATCGATCCCGATCATTCAGGGAGAAAGCGGCACCCAGTCTCGTCCGGATGGAGCCGGTGCGCTAGCCGGAGGCGCTTGGACGCCTCTCAAGCAGGCGAAGTTTTTGTTGCGTCATTTGCTCTGTGACATTTGGAATCAGGTGGAAATCGCCTCCTATTTTTCCTGCATGGATATGATTGAGGCCCTGAATGGAACGGTAGGAGACGTCCATTCGTATTTGGATTACGGCTATTTCGGCGTCATCGGGGCGGATTTTGACGAAAACGGTCGTTCGACCGGTGCGTATACGCCAAAGCTTTCGTATTATGCGCTTCAGCATCTCTGCAGTGTATTTTGCGAGGAATATCGGATTGTCGATTTTCCGGCAGAAGGGCTTGTCAACGTTTCGAAGCCGGTACTATCGAACGATTACGATTTTGGCGCGACCCTTCATTTCGGCGTTCGCAAGCCGAATGGCGCGTCGGCGTTGGTCTATTGGATTGCGAAGGATTTGTTGACGGAGACGATTGAAACGACGATTTCGTTCCGAATCAAAAAGGAAGCGGTTCCGGGGGGCGTTCGTCTTTTGGATCTTCTGACGGGAGACATTTTCGCATTGCCGGAGGAGATGTCGACCGGCGACGACGATGGCTATCTGACGTTCAAGAATCTCCCGGCCTTGGACAGACCGTTGATTCTGACATTTGGAGACTTTTATGTCGAGTAGCGGCATGATTTTCCGTTACGCAAATCCTTTCGAACAACTTGGAGGAAGCGATGATATTCGATATTCGGAACTATGGTGCGATTGGGGATGGAAAGACGCTGAACACGGCCGCCATCCAGCGGGCGATTGACGATTGCGCCTCCAAAAACGGAGGAACGGTTTTGCTGGAAGATGGCATTTACCTGACCGGCTCGATTGTGTTGCGGAGCAATGTCCGGTTTCAGATTGAGCAAAATGCGGTCTTGTTGGGTTCGCCGGACTGCGCCGATTATCCTGAAAAGGAGAATCTCAAGCATGTCATCAGCGAGAATTTGCCGAGGGAACGAAATGCGGCACTGATTTTTGCCGAGGAATGCGAAAACATTTCCATTGCGGGAATGGGGAAAATCGACTGCAACGGGACGCATTTTGTGAGAGAAAAGCAAGGCGAGTGGACGGGCTGGCAGTTTGAGCGGATCGATGCGCCGACACCGCCGCGCGTCGTCTTTTTCGCCGGTTGCCGCAATATCGCAATTTCGGATATTACCATGGTCAATCAACCATCGGGCTGGTCGTACTGGATACACGATTGCGAGTATGTTTCGTTTGACCGGTGCAAGATTTTAGCCGAGGTACGATATCCGAACAACGATGGAATCCACATCAATTCGAGCCGGAATGTCACCGTATCGAATTGCGATATCGTGACGGGAGACGACTGCCTTGTCGTCCGGGCGAACAACCGTTCGCTAAAGGAAAACAAAGTCTGCGAAAAGGTAACGGTTACGAATTGCAATCTGACGAGTTATTCCGGCGGCATCCGGATCGGATGGATCAGCGACGGGGTTATCCGGAACTGCACCTTTTCGAATTTGGTCATGACCGACACGGACGTGGGCATTTCCATACTTCTGCCGGATTATCAGCCGGTACCGGATCGGGGGCGCGAGGATACCCTGATTGAAAATCTGCTGTTCGACAATATCGTCATGGACCGGATTTACGGGCGACCGGTTAAGATCTACATTGGGCAGAACGATGAAACCAGATGTGAAGCAATCCGCAACCTCTATTTTTCCAAGATCGTTTCACGCGGATTGGAATTCCCATATCTTTGCGGACGGAAGGACAACAAGCTCAAGAACCTGTACTTCAAGGATTGCCGGTTCGAGTGTCTTCCGGAAGAGGCGCTTCCGAACAGCAAGCAGCATGGAGCCTCGGCATGGAGTCGCAAGCATGGCGCCCCCCTGTTCGAGCATGTCGAGAATATTGTTTTCGACCAGACGGTTTTTTCCAAATAAGCAGAAGGCGAATCGAATCATGAAAGTAACGGATGTAAAGACCTTTACCGTCGATTGTTTCAGGACGAACTGGGTTTTTGTCAAGGTTTATACCGATGAAGGGATCGACGGCGTAGGAGAGGCGACGCTCGAGTACAAAGAAAAGGCGTTGATCGGAGCCGTGGAGCACATCAAGGAGTACCTCCTCGGCAAAAATCCGCTGGAGATCGAGAAGCATTTCCATGCGATTTACCGGGACGCCTATTGGCGGGGCGGCGCGGTTTTGACGAGTGCGCTTTCGGCGGTCGAGATGGCGTTGTGGGATATTTTAGGCAAGCGATTGGGCGTGCCAGTCTATCAGCTTTTGGGCGGGCGGGCAAACGACAGGGTCCGCATCTACGTCAACGGGTGGTTTGCGGGTGCCAAAACGCCGCAGGAGTTTGCCGAAAAAGCGAAAATTGCCGTACGGCGCGGCGTTACCGCCATGAAATGGGATCCGTTCGGAAAATCCTATTTGGAGATTTCGAACAAGGATTTGGATACGGCGCTTGCGTGCATCGGAGCCGTACGGGACGCGGTTGGCGATGATGTTGATCTTCTGATCGAGGGCCATGGGCGATTCGATGTTCCGACCGGCATTAAAATTGCGCGGGAACTGGAGCCATTCAAGCCCCTGTTCTTTGAAGAGCCAACACCGCCAGACAATCTGGAGGCGCTCAAGGCGGTCCGGGACAAGTCGCCCGTTGCGATTTCGGCCGGCGAGCGGCTTTACACCCTAAAGGCGTTCAAGGACCTCTTCGAAATGCGTGCGGCGGACTACATTCAGCCGGATATTTCGCATGCGGGCGGAATCCTGGAATTGAAGAAAATCGCTGCCGTAGCCGATTCGTATTACATACCATTTGCCCCGCACAATCCGTCGGGTCCGGTTGCTAATGCCGCTACGCTGCAATTGGCCGCATGTTGTCCGAATTTCTGCATTCTCGAGATCATGTACAGCGATGTCGAATGGAGAAAAGACATCACCGATGAAAACCTTTCGTACAAGGATGGTTTCATAGAGATACCCGACAAGCCGGGGCTTGGTATCGAAATCAACGAGGAGGAATGTCTCAAGCATCCGTATCAGCCGCATACGTTGCGGCATTATA
>JAEDLN010000113.1 GCA_016295275.1 Kiritimatiellia bacterium | reverse complement strand
AGGCTCTATCCAAGATTGGGAGCGGCAAGGTGCCGCCTCCGTTTGCTCTGAACGCACGGGCGGGCATTTCAAGAAGGCGATGAACGCACCTTCCTCCCTCCCATTTTCTCTGAACGAACGGGAGGACAGTGCCCGCTTCCATTTTCTCTGAACGCACGGGTGGAAAAATGGAGGCGGTACCTTGCCGCCGCAAAGGAGGGGGTGACGCCAACACCTTGACCGACCGCTACGCGGCTAAACTCTGCGGCCCCGCCCCCCTGATGGGACGCCTCAAGGAACTCTGGAGCTATCTTCACGCCTCTTTCGAAAACGATGATGCTGGTTTGCGGATCATCCAACGCGCCCCCGATCTCCCTTCCCTCCGGGCCGCCATCTCCGCCCTCACTTCCCCATAATCTCCCCCCTGCGCCCCATCGGCAGTGGCGCCTCGCCACCCGCCCAGCCTCCCGGCCCCGCGGCTCATGCGCGGCGGGAAGCCGCGCTCATCGCTTGTGCGGCGCCATCCATGGCACCGCCTCACCTCCTCGCCCCTGCGCCCAATCGGCAGTGGTGCCTCGCCACCCGCCAGGCCTCCCGGCCCCGCGGCTCATGCACTGCAGGAAGCCGCGCTCATCGCTTGTGCGGCGCCATCCATGGCACCGCCTCGCCACCTCCCGGCCCCTGCGCCCCATCGGCAGTGGCGCCTCGCCACCCCTAAAAAAAGGAGCGGCGTGCTTGCGCACACCGCTCCTTTTGCTTCATCTGGCAAGCACAGGCTTAGCCCGCCGTTGTAAAGTGGCTGCGAGGCGCCTTGCCAATCGCACAAACATGGAAGCCCATGTCAAAAAGCGCCGCATGGTCTAGGCAATTGCGCCCGTCAAACAAAAAGGCCGGCTTGCGCATGGAGTCGAAAACCAATTTCCAATCCATCTCCGGATAGCAACGCCAATCCGTCATCACAGCAATCGCATCGGCGCCCTTGGCCGCTTCATACGCATCCTTCTCGTAAACAACATGCCCGCCAAGCGGCGCCAGCTCCTTGCGCGCATTTTCAAGCGCATGCGGATCGGTCACCACCAACTCCGCTTTCTCTTCCAACAAGAGCTTCGCCACCAAGTAGGCCGGCGTTTCACGCGTATCGGACGTATCCGCCTTGAAGGCATAGCCAAACAGCACAATGCGCTTGCCGGCAACCGTATTGAACATCGTGCGGAGCATATTGCCCACAAAACGCGTCTCCTGATGCGTATTCATATCAACGACCGAACGCCAATACGCCGCCGCTTCCATGAGTCCCTGCTGCTCGCAGAGATAAACCAAATTCAAAATGTCCTTCTTGAAACAGGAACCGCCAAAGCCAACGCCCGCCTTCAAAAACTTCGGCCCGATGCGCGTGTCCGTGCCAATCGCACGTGCCACTTCCGTGACGTCCGCACCCGTCTTCTCGCAAAGCTCGGAAAGAGCGTTCACACTGGAAATGCGCTGCGCGAGAAACGCGTTGGCCGCCAATTTCGACAGCTCCGAAGACCAAACATTCGTCGTCAGAATGCGATCCCGCGGTACCCAATCCGCATAGATGTCGACAACCGCATCGCGCGCTTCCAGCCCAGAGGGCGTCTCCTCCGAACCGACCAAAACGCGATCCGGTTTCTCCAAATCCGCAATCGCCGTCCCTTCCGCAAGAAACTCGGGATTCGAAAGGACTTCAAAATGATGCGGCGAATCGCCCGATTCCAAAACGCGCTTCATCGCCGTCGCCGTGCGAACCGGCAAGGTGGACTTCTCGACGACAATCAAGTCCTTCGTCGCATACGACTTGATTTCACGGGCCGTCTTTTCCCAATACTGCAAGTCGGCCGCACAGCCCGCACCCTGGCCAAAGGTCTTGGTCGGCGTGTTGACGGCGACAAAGACGACATCCGCTTCCGCAACAGCATGCGGAATGTCCGTCGTGAAAAACAGATTCTTTCCAATCGTGGCATCGACAACTTCGCGCAGCCCCGGCTCGTAAAACGGCAGCGTCGGAGATTTCCAAGCGTCAATCCGGGCTTCGTTGATGTCGACAACCGTGACTTTCCGGTGCGGACACTTCTTTGCAATCATGGCCATCGTAGGTCCGCCGACATAGCCGGCGCCAATGCAAACAATATGGGTCAGTTTTTTCATAGGTGACGAATTGAAAATCGATTGGCGTAAATCCCGCCAATCACGGAGAATGGAACAAAAAAAAGAATCTCAATAGGTGAACAAATCCGCCAGACTCGCCGGTTCGCCCGTTGCCCTGTTGTACGCATCCAACACAAGCATCTTGCTGTGGTGCGTCAACCTGCGCCCCTTGACAGCCCGATGGATGAGCTTGTGCGTAATGGGCTTGGCAGACGCAACCACGAGATCATGTCCCGTCAATCCATGTTCCCGCAAGAGCTCGGCAAGCGGCTGCTCGCCCAACTCGCGCACAACCTCCTCTTCCGGGGAAGGCACTGTGTCCGCTGCGATTTCAAAACCGGAATTCGATGCTGTCATGATGAGGTACGACAAAGATAAAAATGATGGAAAACAGGAATATCCCTAACAAACGGATCCGATAAGAGAACAAGAAGAAAAGCCACCGCCAAAATCACGATGGCTTTTCTTCCGATCTGGAATGGCCGTTTGCGGCATCTTCCTAGAGTTCGGCTTGCGCCTGCTCGAGAATGTCGTCGGGAATGTCCGCGTTGTGGAAGACTTCCTGAACGTCTTCGTTGTCGTCGACCGCGTTGACAAACTTCAAAATCTGCTTGGCAAGCGCAAGGTCGTTGACCGCAACCATCGTGCCTTCAATCGGAAGATAGGCGACTTCGGAAGAAACCGTCGGGATGCCCTTCTGCTCAAGTGCCGTCACAACCGCTTGATAGTCGGACGGAGAGGTCGTGATCTCATACCCATCATCCGTGGCAACGAGATCTTCGGCACCGGCTTCCAGCACGATTTCCATCAAGGCATCTTCCGTAATCGGCGTGTCGCCCATCTTGGCATCGGATGCCACGAGAATCGTGCCTTTGCGCTCAAAGTTGCGGGAAACCGAACCACGCGTCGCAAAGTCAGAGCCGTTGCGCTTGAAAATGTGGCCGACTTCGGCAGCGGCACGGTTCTTGTTGTCCGTCAAAACATTGACGATGAGCCCAACACCACCGGCTGCATATCCTTCATACGTGATCTCTTCAAAGGCCGCGGCGCCTTCCAGCGTGCCCGCACCCTTCTTGATCGCATTCTCAATGTTGTCCTTCGGCATGTTCGCTTTGCGACCCTTTTCGATAAGGGTGCGAAGAGCCGGGTTCGTATTCGGATCGGCGTTCACCTTGGAAGCCAGCATGATTTCCTTCGCAATACGGGAGAAAATCTTGCCCTTCTTGGCGTCGGCTGCTGCCTTGGCGTGTTTCGTAGTTGCCCAGTGGCTATGTCCGCTCATGGTGTTGGAGTGGGTTGGAGTTAATTGAAATAAGGTTGAAGAAAGGAAAATCTGCGTCGGGAATCATTCGTCCGTGTCCGGGAGCCGTGGTGTGCCGACCGCCGCTTCGCCCGCGGGCATGTTCTTGCCGAGAAGCTCGTCATCGCCCGTCGCGGTTCCGTACGGCTGCGTCCATCCTGTATCCATGCCAAGACGATCGGCCTCGTCCGTTACCTGCGCAAACTCCTCTTCCGTGATTTCACGGTCCCAACCGGGTTTGCGGAGTGCCATGTGCGCCGGCGTATATTGCGACATGAGAGAAACGGAAAGCCCCGTTCCACAGGTCGCGGCTAACCATCGGAGATTTTGAACCGCCTCCTCCGGATGTCCGGGAAGAACCAACAGACGGACAATAAGACCGCGGATGGCAATTCCCTTCTCGTCACATTCAAGCGGCCCGACCTGATCGCGACACCATCGAATGTAGTCGCGGGCAACGTCCGGATAATCCGCCGCAAATGACGCCTCCTTCGCACACGCGCCGGAAGCATATCGGAGATCGGCACAAACAATGTCTTGAAGCGTTCGGTATTCCTGTGCAGTTGATGGGCGCACATAGGCGCTCGTATTGTAGACGAATGGGAGCCGGATGCCATCAGCCCATGCCAATTCCGCCGCTTCCCGAATCCAAGGTAACCAAGGCTCGGGCGTGACGAGATTCCAGTTGTGGCAACCAATCCCGGCGAGAGACCGAAGAATCGCCGCTAACCGCTCCGTCGAAATGTCCTCGCCCGCTCCCCCCGATGTCCATGGATGATTCTGACAATAAATGCACCCAAGCGGACAATGGGAAAAGAAGACCGTTCCACTTCCTTTCGTTCCGGAAATCGGCGGCTCTTCGCCATGATGCGCCCCCCACCGGAATATCCGCAACACCCCTCCAGCCCGGCACCGCCCTAGCTCCCCGGCCGTCCGATTCACACCACACTGGCGTGGACAAAGCCGACAGATAAAAGGCCCCTTCATGGAAAAATGAAACTGAAAAATCAAGTAGGGAAACGAATCGCGGGAAATTATGGCAAAAAGATCGAATACAGTCAACAACCTTGACACGCAATACCCCTTTTGGTAGGATGCCGCTCTTACTGTCAGACCACTACTTATTTAGGAGATGCGCCGTGAGCGTGATTGACGATTTGCTGGCTTTGCAAGCCAAAGATGAACAAATCCGAGAATGGATCAAAAATATCAAGGAAATCCCGGAACGCCGCAAGTCGGCCTCCGAAACCCGCGATCAATACGAAAAACAGATTTCCGATCTGAACCAGGGAATCGAAAGGGCTGAACGGAATATCCGCTCCATCGAAACCGTCATCGAGTCCCTCCGCGCCGATATCGCCCGCCAGGAAGACGTGCGCTCCAATTTGAGCGATATGAAGGAAATCGCCGCAATGGGCCGCCAAATCGCTAGCCTCCAAGATCGCCTCGATTCCGAAGAGGCTCGCCTCGCAAAAGCTCGCGAAACACTCGAAGAAACCCGTAGCATCATCTCCGAAACCGAAGTCCTGCTCCAAAACGAGAGCGATCGAATCTCCGACGAACTCGCCGGATACAACCGCGACTTGGTCGCATACCACGATCGCGAACAGGCCGCCGAAAAAGAACGCGAAGGCCTCCGAGACGTCCTCGATACCCCCGAAAAACGCCGCTTCCTCTCCTACTACGAACGCCTCGGTAAAAAGTTCTTCCCCGTTCTCGTCCATGTCGAACACTCCGACGGAAACCTCTGCTGCGGCGGTTGCCATATGCGCCTGACCGCCTCGAAAAACCAAGAGGTCCAACGGAACGCCCTGCTGATCGACAACCCGGTCAATATGAAAATCGTTACCTGCGACTACTGCGGACGAATCCTCTATTAGTCCGGAGAAGAATCGAGAACAATAACCGAATGCGGATGCGGGTGACACAGGCTCTGCTACGCACAATCACCCGCTCCCTCCCCCACTTCAAAAAAACTTCTGCCGGACAGGAGGATGACGGATCGCCGGCTTCGCGCCGGAGGAAAGTCCGGACTCCATAGGGCAGGATGTCCCGCTGTAATGGCGGGAAGCGTGTGTGCAAAACACACGGATGGAAAGTGCCACAGAAACAAAACCGCCGGGGTTCGCCCCGGTAAGGGTGAAATGGCGGTGTAAGAGACCACCGTGCAAGCGCGAAAACGCCTGCGCAAGGCAAACCCCATCCGGAGCAAGATCAAATAAGAAACGTAGCGTGCGGCCCGCACGGGTTCGTCCGGTTTGCCCGGACCGGCGTTTCGGGTTGATTGCTTAGATGAATGATCCGAGCCGCTCCCTGAGCGGATACAGAATCCGGCTTATGATTCCTCCTGTCCGACACCTTTTTCGTCTGCTCGCCGCCATCGGCGCGGCGGGTACGATTCTTTCAATCCTCCTGACGGTCTCGATTGGGACGCCCCAATCCCCCGAACCGCCGCCCGGCAACAGCCCGGATAACGCCGATACCCCGCCGCCACACCCGGAAAGCCGGGAACACCTGCTCGACGGTATCGAGGAAGTGCTGCTTCCCCCTTCCCAAAACGCCCCGGGAGCCCTCGCAAAACGATTCCGTCTCGCCGGAACCATCTTCGGCGTCTCAGACGGCGGCGCCAATGAGCCAATGGCCGTCCTGGATGACCGGATCGAAGTGCGCCAAAGCATCGTCAGTCGCTTCCAAGAGGTCATCCCCGGCGTCGTGCTCGCCGCCGTATCGCCCGAGTCGGTTACTCTCTCCGGACCCGATGGCGAAGAACAGATCTTTCTCGAAAAGGCTCCCCATCCCCTCCCGCCATCCCCTCCCTCACAGGAAAAAGCCGACGAAACCAAGACGCCCGTGGGACCCAAAACACGCGCCGAAGCCGCCAAACGATTCGGAGGCCGCGAGGTCTTTCCAAATCGATGGATGTTCAGCCGCGAACAGGTGCTCTCTTACTACGATGAACTGCGGAACGAACCCGAACGGCTTCTGCAAATCTTCGACTCCATGGATCCGGTCTACGTGACCGACCCCGATGGCGAAAGCCGAATCGACGGCTACCGGGTCGGCGTCGAAGGCGAAGCCGATTTCTTCGCCGCAGCAGGACTCCGCGAGGGCGATGTCGTCAAAAGCGTAAACAAACTCCTCATGGCAAACCGCCGCCGCGCAGAAGCCCTCATCGCTTCCTTTATCGAAGGCCGCGGAACCATGTTCGTATTCGAAATCGAACGGGACGGAAAAACCATCCAGGAAGTCGTCGAATTCGAATAATCCCCAAAAAGACGACGATTCCGGGATATCCCCGAAATCGCCCTCTTTCATTCGGTGCGATCCTTCCCGATCGGTACCATCCAATCGGGAAACAGCAACCGATGTCAAAAACTAGAATTGCTCCGCCAATGCCGTGGCGCGGGCAACCGCATCCGTCCACTCGTAATCCGTCGCTTTCGTGACGCCGGGCACCAGGACCTTTCCGACCGAATGCCAGCCGAGATAGGAGACAGACTGGTCGTAGCTGTATTCCAACCCCTGAAAGGCCGAACTGTCCCGCTCCGAACAACAGGCCATCAACGCACACGATTTGCCCGCAATCGGCGACTGCGAATTGCAGAAGGCGAAAAAGCGGTCGAGAATCGATTTGATCTGCGCCGGCCAGGAATACCAATACAGAGGTGTCGCAAAGACAACCGCATTGCAGGACAATACCGCATCCGCAATCTTGTTGAAATCGTCCGTCAATCCACAGGCAATGCCGGGAACCTTGTAGCACTGTCCGCAAGCGCGACACCCCTCCACATACAGAGAATTCGCATCAAAGCGGATGACCTCATTCCCGCGCTTTTTGGCAGCCTGCTCAAATGCATAAGCCATCGCCGCCGAATTACCGTTGCGGGGACTTCCCGTAATCAAAACAATTCGATTTGCCATAATGTGTTCCTAAAATAAGAAAAGGATTTTGGATTCGATGGAGACGGAAATCCGTCCCTCAAGCGTCTAGAGTATGACACACCGCCGCAGAATTGTCTACGCAATACTTTCGCGCACCCTTGTCGCGCCGCTCGCGGTGCGCCGCCGCGCGCACCCCGCGTGTTCCGTGCAAACGGTCGGGAACGGTGCCGCTGATCGCACCCGCTCCACGCGCGTACCCCGCGTGTTCCGTGGTGCGGTCCCATCGCCGTGCGCCCCCTCGTGCCCCGTGGTCCGGTCCCATCGCCGTGCGCACCCCTCGTATCCCGTGGTGCGGTCTCATCGCCGTGCGCCCCCTCGTGCCCCGTGG
>JAEDLN010000112.1 GCA_016295275.1 Kiritimatiellia bacterium | reverse complement strand
CCGAGGCAATCGCCGAAATCCTCCACGGAATCTCAATCGGAAAACCGCCTGAAAACGCCGCTCGCGCCTTGCAGATGGCTCGCGAACAAATGCTGAACTCCGCAACCGAATGACGCGCCGGTGCGCCGTCAGTGGAAATCGATATTGAGCCGCTTGCGCCGCCACGTCGGCTCGTCCAACGCCTCCGTCTTGTAATAAATCGGATTCGTTTCGCTGTAGCGCCCTTTGATCTTCTTTCCCGTCGAGGACAGAAAATCGCGGGAAATGTCGCTCCGCCCGCCGCCTGTAATCCGAACCGAAGAACTCCGGTCCGTAAAGGAAACCGGTATCGCTTCCGCCGTTCCGGAAGAAGCCGGCAGCGGCGATGGAAACGGTTCGATGCGCCCTTCCTGCGGAACGACCGGATTCCACTCGCGAAAGAGGAATAGAACGACTTCCATCGTCCCCGTCAAACTTTCGTCTACGATCGTGGAGACCTTCACCGTCGTCCCGGGCTGCAGATGCTCGTCGATGCACGTCATCGTATTGCCGATTTCGGATAGCAGCAAATCGCGCCCGCCGCAAATGCCGACAAGCGCCGCATGGACGTCAACCGTACGATCCTTGAGCCCGAGATTCGGATTGGCGCCGAGAACGGAAAAAATCGCGTCCTCGCGCCCCTCGCCGGATGCCCGTGCCAACGCCAGCTTCGCCGTGCCGCGCGCTTCGGTCAATAACTGCAACAGGGCCGCCGGCGAAACATGCAGATACCCCGGCATGTTCACCATCCGCCATAGCAGCGTTACGGCCGCCGAAAGCGTATCCGTCGCCCGCCGGAAGGCTTCCGGCAAGGTCAGACGCTCCAAGGCCGTCGTCCCGACTAGCTCGTCGTTCGACAACACGAAACGGACGTCGCCGACATTCGAAATGCGTTGTGCCGATATGCCAGCCGCCCGCTGGATGTCTTGTCCCTCGAAGGCAAAGGGCTTGATGCTGAAAACAAGCGTGCGGATGTTGCGCTCATACGCGATCTTGAGCAACTCCGGCAATAACCCGACACCCGTGCCGCCGCCCAGACCTAAAATGAAGACGGCAATCGAGACGCCTTCAAAAAGCCCGACCAGCCTTTCGTGGCTCTCGCGCGCCTCCATGCGAACCGCCTCCAGATCGCCGCCCGCGCCCAGCCCGCGAAACCGGCTCTCTCCCAACAGCAAATGCTCCGCATGGGAAAGCGCCTCCAACTCCGCTCGATCAGTATCGAGAAGAATCGTCGAAAACCCTTCCCCCGTCGAAACATAAATCGAATCGGCAATCTTGCTGCCCGCGCCACCGAGTCCAAACAGCCGCATCATCGGTCCTTCCGTACTCATTTCTCGCTTCCTCCCTGCTCAAAGAAGAAATCCGCCATCCAGCCGAATAGACGCTTGAATAGCCCTCGCTCTCTTCGCTGCAACTCCGAATGCAATTCGTACCGGGCCGTCTGAACCAACGCACCCCAAAGCGCCGCCGTATCCGTCGGATTCCGGTCAATCTCCGCAAAGCCGGTTTCCAGCCGGATCAGAGAACAGGGCTTCCCGAATACCTGCTCCACAAGCCGCGTCGCACCATTCAGCAAGGAACCGTTGCCGCTTAATACGATGCCGCCGCCCAGACAATCGAGGACCTGCTCCCCTAAAAGCTCCCGGACAATGTTGAGCGTCTCTTCCAAACGGGCATTGACAACCATCGCAACCGAACGGAGACTCGCCGTGCGGGCTTCGCCGCCCAACTCGGTCGGAAGCTTGACGCGAACCGAGGAATCGATGCCGTCCAAAACCGCACTTCCGTGCATCCGTTTCAAATTCTCCGCAGACATGGTCGATCCCGTGCAAAAACCGGCCATCAGATCGTTCGTGATGTGGTCGCCGCCAATCGGAATGCTGCCGACGGAAATGATGCCGCCATTGTGGAAGACGCACCACGAAGTCGTGTCTCCCCCCAAATCCAACAGCAGCGTGCCAATCCGCTGCTGCTCCTTGTCCAGCCCTACCTGAGCCGCCGTCATGGCCGGGACGTAAATCCGTTCGTAATCGGTTTCGACATTCGCTTCTTCCAAAACGTCCAAAAACAGATTCAGACGGCTCGATAGGGTGTGGACGATCAATCCCTGCAACATCAATTCGCCGCCTTTCAGATTGGCAGGCTTGTCGCAACGGACGGAATCGACAAACCAATTCGTGCGAACCTTGGCGATCATCTGCCGCTCCGGCGAAACGGGGACTTCGTTCAACTGCTTGATCAACAGCGCGCAGTCCTCCTCAGTGATGTAATGGTCGGGAGAGGCTATCGGCATGATTTTCGTGCAGGTGTCGCACGAAATTTCCCCGCTGGTGCACAGAAGCGAGACCGTTGCAATGTCCACTTTCGCATTCAGGGCTTCTTTCGTTTTCGCCTGCAACTTGCCCAACAGCTCCTGCACGCTCCTGACCACATTGTCCCTGTCGATGATCACGCCGCCACGCAAACCGGATGACGGCTGCGATACGAGCGAAATCAACCGGACGCTCCCATCCTGCAAATACTCGCCGGTCGCTCCCAGCATCCGGCTCGTGCCCATCTCTACAACGGCAATCATCGATGAAGCCATACGTTTCCTCGCCCGATAAATCTTTGTTCCACGGCTAGAACCCGACCCCGCACGTCACATGCGGTTCCGGCTCCAACTGTACCAAAATACTGCGACGCCCGCGGACATACGGTCCGCGCAAAACATCCGATACCAACTGCAACGCCATCCGCAACGAAGCATCGTCGGCAATTTCCTCCCAAATCAGCTTGATCTCGTAGTTCGCCGAATCCTGCATCCGCAGATAAATGTCGTCGCTGATGTCGATATACAAAACGGATACCTTGATCTCCGGCGTCTTCTCAATCATGTTCAGGAGCTCCAATACGCGCATGATGCGCCCTTCCTGGGATGTCGGCGTGCCCGCTACCCCGCGCAGCCTGCGCCCCGTCCGGAAGTCGATGCGCGTGTTCCCGTCCTCTACGATCGGAATCGCACGATACCGGTCCGCATCCTGCGACAGCATCGTGAAGACCAACCCGTCGCGATCCAAAACCGTCGATGTCGGACCAAGCCGCAAGACGGGTACGCGGTCGCGTACCACGATCCGGACGCTATCCGGCAATTTCTTCGAAATCTCCGCTTCCGAAATGTTGAGCGTGTCAAATAAAATCTGCTCGCGCAATTTCGCCGCGCTGAACGAAAACAGATTGACGCCCTCGCGCAAACCCGTCAGCTCGCAAATCTCCGTCGCCGTCTTGGCGACGCCCGTCTCAATCGACAGATTCTTGATTTCGTACTGCGGATTGCGGACGAACAAATAGAGCCACAGCCCCCGCCAAAGCAGAAGCACGCAAGCCACAATCCCAGCCGTCGCCAGGGTCAAGGAGATTCCGCTCCTCAGCCGCATCTCGCCGTCTCCACAATCCGCGAACAGAGCTCCGGGAAGGAAATGCCCGCCTTCCGCCCCGCTTGCGGCAAAATGCTGTGCGACGTGCAGCCGGGAATGCTGTTGTTCTCCAATACGAACAACTCGCCCCGCGGATTGACGCGGATGTCGACCCGCCCCATCCCGCGCGCGCCTAACGCTCGATACGCCTTCAGCGCCAACGCTTCCGCCCGCGCCACCGTTTCGGCATCGCCCGGATTGTCGCCGGGAAAGCGATAAACCGTTCCGGATCCGTCCTTGTACTTGGCATCCCAATCGTACCAGCCGCGCTCCGTCGACGGCGTCATCTCCATCATCGGCAATACGATCCCGTCCCCGATGATCGGTACGCTCCACTCGCGCCCGGCAATGAAACGCTCCACAACCGCTTCGTCGCCATACCGGAAAACGTCCCCGACCGCATGCTCCCAATCGGATTGCGTATGGACAATGTAGACGCCGACACTCGATCCTTGGCAGGTCGCTTTCACAACAACCGGAAAGGACAGCTTCGACGCCGGAACGCTTCCCGTACACGATTCCTTGCGCAACAGATATCCCTCCGCTATCGAAACGCCCGCCGCCGCAAACACCTTGCGCGACAGCCCTTTGTCAAAACTGTTGCGCGAAGACGCCGCGCCGGACCCCGTATACGGAATGCCCATGCCGTCCAATAGGCTCTGGACGCGGCCGTCCTCGCCAAAGGCTCCGTGCAACATAATGAAGACCGCCTCCGTCCCCGCCGGCAACGCAAACCGGTTGTCCCGGGAAACCTCTACCGGCGTTACGCAATACCCGGCTTCCTTCAATGCACCGGAAACGGCAGCTCCCGACAAAAGGGATATCTCCCGCTCGCTCGATCCGCCGCCCATCAGAACGGCTATGTTGTGAAATTTCTTTTCCATCGTTCTTCTTCCGAATCCTTTTTCCGGAGCCCCTTCCCGTCAACGCCGAAAAGTCGCTCCCCGCATTTCCTCGCTAAAACGATTTTCTCATCCCGCCGAACGTGCGCTCCGAATGCTCGCCGGATAACCGAATCGTCTGGTGCAGACAGGCTCCGATGTAATTCGGATCCAGCAACGCCCGCAAAAACGATTCGTTCGAGGAATAGACGACAAACTCGGGCTCTTCGCTGAAAAAGCGCGAAAACTCGACGCGGACATCCGAAAAATAGCCCAGCTTGTCCACAAGCCCCGCCGACAAGGCGTCCTTTGCACCGATTACTCGCCCGTCCGCCAACGCACGAACCCTTTCCTCGGGCAATCGGCGCCCCGCCGCAACCAACGAGACAAAACGCGCGTAATCCTCGTCGACTATGCGCTGGATAATGCGCTTCTGCTCCTCCGTCACGGTCTCGAACGGACTCAGGATCGTCTTGTTCTCGCCGGATGTAATGGCTACGCTCTTGATGCCAAGCCGATCCGTCAGGTCTTTGACGTTGTACGACTCGATAAGGACGCCGATCGAACCCGTTATCGTCGTCGGATGCGCGACAATGTAGTCCGCCGCCGTGGCAATGTAATACGCGCCGGACGCCGCCGTCGATTTGAAAAGCGCTACCACATACCGATTCTCGTCCGCTGCCTTGAAATCCTGAATCGCTTTCCAGATGGTGTCACTCAACGTGACTTCCCCTCCCGGACTGTCGATCTCCAGAAACAGACCGCTGATCCGATCGTCGTGCACCGCCATTTGGATATTCCGGAGCGCTGTCATGCAATCGCCCTTCAAGGGGACGCTGAACAGACTTTCTCCCATCGTTTCCATGATTTCGCCTTTGATGGGAACGTACAGAACCAAAGGCGTCTCTTCCGTTTCTTCCGGCAAATCCAGATTCAACATCTTCGCGGTCTCGAGATCCGGCAAACCGATGTCCGGTTTGTTCGCCTCTTCGATCGCACTTCCGACTAGCCCAATGAGGGAAAGAACCATGATCATCAAAACGACAAGCACGGCCAAAGCGGCAAAACACCCGCACCCGAAACACCCGAATCCGAGCGATTTCCAGATATGAGACCAGTTTCGTCTCTGCGGCGGCTCCAACGGCGGCTGCGGCTGCGGTTGCGGCTGAGGCGAAGGCGGAACAACGGTATCGACAATTTCGTTCATGGCAAAAAAGAATGGAATCAAGGAAGCGGACTAAACTTGCTTTTTGGTCGGGGCGGGTACGGGTCTGCCTAATTTCGACAGCACCTTTTTCAAGTCTTCCCACGCCGCCGCCTTGGCAGAGGGAACGCGCAGCAAATACGCCGGATGGAAGGTCGGCATCAGCGGAATGCCGCCGAACTGCTGCCAAATGCCGCGTATCGAAGAAATCGTAACCCCTTGCCCCAACAGCCCTTTGCAGGCTGTCGCACCAAGCGCAATGATCGTCTTCGGACGGATAAGCGAAATCTGCTGTTTCAGATAAGGGAGACAAACCGTCATTTCATCCGGCGTCGGCGTGCGATTCTCCGGTGGACGGCATTTGATGATGTTCGCAATGAATACCTGCTCGCGCGTATACCCCATGGCGGCAATCATCTTCGTGAGAAGCTGCCCGGCCCGTCCGACAAATGGCTCCCCCTGCTTGTCTTCGTCCGCCCCCGGAGCTTCTCCGACGAATAGGATGTCCGGCGATGCGCCATTGCCGACGCCGGGAACGGCCTTCTGACGGGTTTTCGCCAGATGACACGCCCCGCACGTACAGACCGCCGCCGCAATCTCTTCCAGACTCTGAGCTCCTGCGACACGCGCCGATACGGTCTTCTCCGCCTGCTCGACCGGCGAGCCCGAGGCCCGTTCCGCCAAAGCCGCCGCTCCGGCCGCTACAGGGACAGACTCCGACTTCGCGACCGGTACCGCCCGCTTGGACGGCACCGCCGCCGGAGCCGGTTTCGGCAAGGAAACCGTTTTGCGCGTCAAAAAGCTCTGCACAACCGCCGGATCCAACGAGACCATGCGACGTCCTTGCTGAATCTCGATATCCAAGTAGGTATGAAGCTCTTCCAAAATCCTTTTGGCTTCCGTTCTCTTGCTCATGTAACGCCCTATTCTTGAAAGAAATCCTTCGAAAACGGCAGCAATTCTCCGGACAGCTTCTCTGCTTTGTCCATCAGCGGTTTTGCCTTCTTTGCCATTTCGTTCCCTTTTTCCGAGAACTTCTTTTGCAAACTCTTCCCCATCCGGTCCAATTCTTTCCGGAGGGCTTTTGCGTCCTCGGCACGATTGGTGGACTCCGCCGCCTGCAAATCCCGTTGCACCGATTTGAGCTTCTCGAGCTGCGGCTCCGCCCACTGCGCAAACTGTTCGTCCAGTTCGTTGAGCTGCTTCCGGATCTCCGCAACCTGCGCTTGCTTTTCGAGAAACGCCTTCGCACGCGCCGGATCGAGCGTTTGTTCGACCGTATCCTTCGCAACAACGGTCAAAAGCGCTTTCGAAATCTCGTCCCGGAACCACGCCGGCGTCGGTTGCCGCGTCGCACCGCCGCTCCAAACGGCTTCCTCGGTCTCCGGACGAATCAAAACAAAGGTCGGATACCCTTGCACGTCATGACGTTGGGAGAGCGTCTCGTTGCGTTGCCGGTAGATGTCCGGAACCAATGCCGGATTTCTTGGAAAATCCACCCAAACGCAAACCAAATGCTTCGCAGCCCATTTCTTCCACTCCGGCTTGGAAAAAACGCCCTGATCCATCAGCTTGCACCAATAACACCAGTCGCTTCCCGTGAAATTCAATAAAACCGGCTTTTTCTCCGCCTTGGCCAACGCCAATGCCGCCTCGTAATCCTGCGTCCATTCCCCAAGCGCCGCGCCTTTCGTTCGAATTCCATTCTCCGCTCGCTCAATGCTCGCCGTCTCGGGAACGTCCGCCGCCACGTCTTGCGCATACGCAAATCCCGTCAAAACAAAACCGAGAACCAACAACAAAAAGCCGTTTCTCTTGTGCATGGTTTTTCCCCCTTGTAATTGAATTCCTCAGACGATTCGTCTCCGTCTTTTCCGGTTCGCGTAGCCTATCAAAAAACCGCCTCTGCGTCCACCCGTACCATCCCCTCCGCACAACCCTCTCCGCCCCCCTACTGGCCGCCGGACCTCCCGACCCGCGCCCCCTCGCCCCACGCCCTCGCGCCACGCTCGTGTCCCCTCGCCGTGCGTCCCCTCGCGCGTGCCCCCTCGCGCGTGCCCCTCGCCGCGCCCCTCGCCGCACCACTCGCTCGTGTCCCCGCGCCTCGCGCCCCAGTTTCCGCGCTCCCCTCGTGCGGCTTGGCGGTAGGGCGCGATGTCCCCATCGCGCCGCCGCGCCATCGG
>JAEDLN010000111.1 GCA_016295275.1 Kiritimatiellia bacterium | reverse complement strand
TTAGTTCAGCCGAGTTTTGCTCGGCGTACCTGACCCCTCGCCCCCACCCCCCCAAAAAATGACTCTGTTTTGTCTGAAAATGACGCGGAGCGCGGCAGATGTGGCGCGGCTTTGCGCATACGCGGCAGATGTGCCGCGAATGGCGGATAGGCACGACGCGCCACGGCGCGTCTAATCCACCGGGGACTGTCCCCGCCGGCGATCCAGCGAAACCGCCGGGGACTGTCCCCAGTGGTTCTGCCCGTCCCAAAGAAACCGTTCCGGCCATGCAATCGCCTGCTACCACTCTCAGCAATGTAATGCGGAGAGAGGTAGTTGTACGGTTGTATGGCCGGAGTGTCTCACTTCGTCAACCCCAGTGGTTTCCCTTGCGTCATTTCGCTACGCGATTGTTTCGTATGACCACCTGCGTGCAATTCAACACACCAAAATCCGCATCTCCCTTCGCGGAGACGTTGTCCTCCGCGAGCACGCCATCCGTCGACGCGAAAAAAGCCGCGCCTTTCTCGCAATTCACAAACCGGTTGCCCTTCACGCGTATGTCGCGATGCACGCCGGCGGGGTAACTGGCGAAGCTGCCGTCATGATTCACCTTCACCACAATCGCCCCCTTGTTGACCACCGAGCCATTCATTGCACATTTCTCGAATCGGCAATTGCGGATCTCGCAATTCTCCGCCGGGCCGCATTCATTCCAGAAGGTAAAATCCGTTGCGATCAATATCGCCGGCAGCGACAAGCCCTTGAAACGGCAGCCATCGACAACCATGTTTCGAGACTGAAGCACAAACGCGCGCGCACGGGTATTCTCGACCGAGCAACCGGAGATTTCGACCTGGGCGAAATCCCGCTCATTGGCCACATAATCGCCCACAGCGACCTGACACGCCCCGCAATCGACCACCCCTTCGCCGGTGGCCGGATCAAATTTCGTCAAGGCTACAACGCCTTTTTCCACACACGTTTTGCCGTCGTATACGACGAGGCGGCCGCCTGCCTCGGCCCACGCCTTCGGCAAGCGTATCTCCGCGCGCGACAAATTGCGCCCGATCAGCGTGCACACGCCCGTAGCCGGATCGAAACATTTGATCTCGCCGGACTTGCCGTGAATGTTGAGGGCGTCGTCGCCCAATCCCTTGAAATGGCAATCGCGCATCGTGAGTTTCCCGGACAGGCCCAAGATGTGCACGCCGTCCGCATTGGCGCTGAACAGGGCGCGATCGCCCTCCGGACTCCGCACATTGAAACGTTCCAGCGTCAAATTATGCGAATGGGGCGTAACGCGCATGCCAAAGCTGGCGCATCGTTCGATTTCAATATCGCGAAAAGCCATGTCGCGACAGCCCTCGACGGAAAACACGGAGCTTCCATAGATGACATAGCGGTAAAGCACGCGATGTCCGATGTGCAACCGCCTCACGCGAGCCGCACTTGGCCCTTTGACCCGGACAAGCTGGTGGCCGATGACATTATAGTCGATAGGATTGCCGCTGTCGTTGTATGTCTCAATGGCATAATCCGGCATGCCCTCTTCGTCGAACGTATCCAATCCGCGGAATTGTTCAGCGCCGGTTATCGGGAACTGATCGTCGATGCGCACATCATAAGTCATCGATTCAGGATGGATGGCAACCACCCGTCCTGAAGCATTGACTGGATTATCGGTGGTGAAAACCAACTTTTCGACGCTTGTGTTTTCGCAGCCCGCGAAGACAAATGCGCCCGGGCATTCCAGTTGCCGCGACCATGGCGAAAAATGGAGCTTTATCACGGTTCCGGGCCGCCCTCGGACTGTCACCCCTTTGCGACCGCGTACCACGACAGGCCGACGCAGAAAAATCTCTCCGGACGGCAGAAGACAAACCCCGCCATCCGGCACCGCAGCCAACAGTCGTTCGAGTTCGGTGGCACGGCAATCCGTAGCACCGGCAGGGTAAAGACGAATTTCCTGTATTCTTGCGGAAGCGTCGCCATGCGTAGCCGTAACCGTGACTTTCACTACCGTGACATCCCGTTCCGGAATGTCGTGCACGCGCAGCCGATACCCGTTGTCCTTAACCTCGACCACACGCTCCCAACGCCCGTCTGCCCGGCAAATATCAATGTGATAATCCTTGACAAGGGTCTTGGGACGGGCCTCCGGATATCGCGGCGTCAGATCTGTATCAAAGGTCAGGCGAACCTGGCCCACCTTCACCGGCCGATCATATTGAAGACGAACATAGTGCGGCAATTCCCGGGTATCGTCCGATATCCACCCATGCATGCAGGTGCCGACAGGTCTCGCGATTCCGTCAATCACATACTCGGGACGGGCGTCCACCGGCAGCTGCTGGCGCGGTATGGTCACCAGAGAGTAGCCCTGGCTCTCGGACACCGTCCAAAGCCCTTCGTGTCCATGGGCACGAGAACAGACGAAAACCGGGGAGGCCTTGCGGGAACTCCATGACAACACAGGATTGCGACGGCAAACCACCCACACATATGGCTTGTCCAGCGAAAGCTTGCGGCCAAACTTTACATCCACGAAACGTTCTGGTCCTGGCGCAACCTGAACACGGGCCGTGGCCACCAAATCGGAGGCAACTGGTCCATTGCCGGATTTATCGCATGAATAGACATCAACCGTCAATTCGGTCTGCCCTGAACCCGAATTTACCATAAGCAGCGACAACCCTTCCATTTTGTCAAGCGTTTCACGGGCAAATCCGCAAGCGCGGTCGCGGTCCAACCTATGCGATCCGTCGCGGGACGAACGAAGATCCGGATGATTCTTTTCAAGCTTGAATGATGACATTACCGATGAGGCAGTAACTTTCGCAGTACATCGTGCCTGATCCTCATGGTCTTCATTCGCGATTCCCGGTATATACATATCGTCCTTCAGAAGCTGCTGCTGCAGTTCCTTTATTCGGCAGATGCCGATCTGGCGAGGAGTCATGCCGTTTTGGATCGCCATGGCGGCAGCCGTGCCGGCGGCTTGCCCGAGGCAAAACAAGGTGCTTTCGACACGCACCGACCCCAGCGCAATATGGGTGACACTGACATCCCGGCCCGCCATCATCAGGTTTGCGATGTTTTTCGAATATAGGCACCGGTAGGGAATGGTATAAATGGGCACAGGCGGATGATGCTTCCAATATCCCCACCCGCCCGGATTTTCGATCCCCAGCGGATCGTGCGTATCGAGCGGCCACCCGCCGTATGAGATGCGATCGTCAAACAGGCGCCCCGCCAGGCAGTCGTTCGCCGTAAGCACATAATCGCCGGTCAATCGATAACCTTCGCGCCGGCCGTTCATGAACGGCACTTCCGTCAGCTCGGCGTTTGCGCTGTCCGGCCCCTTCCAGGAATTCTTCAACCACCCCCAGTACGCAAAGACGATCCGGACGAGTTCATCGCGCGCCCGTTCGGGATCGGCCAGTTCATCGAAACGTCCGTGATGCTCCAGCCACCAAACGGGCGACAGCGAACCGACGTAACGCGAAAACCCCTCCGGCATGACGTCGGCCCACGCCGGCGTCTTGAATACGACCGGACGATCCGTCTTGCGGTAGCGATAGGAGAGATAGCCATCCATCAGCGAGCCGCTCATGATCAATGCGTCACGCTGATCCGGCGCCTGCCGTTCGCCAAATTCGCTCATCGCTTCGCGACCGTGCATCAATTCCGCGCCGGCGAAATACCCGATCCATCCGTCGCCCGTGCAGTCTATAAACACCTGCGCACGATAGCGGGCGACTTGGCCGGTGAGGGTGTCGCGCGCGATTAGGGCGGCAATCCGGTCGCCGTCTTTCTCGACCTCATAAACACGTTGATTGTGAAAGACCGACATGTTCGCCTCCCGGGCGCACATGTAGGCATAAGCCTCGGAAAGCGAGCCAGACTGGACATACTTCCTGGTCAGATTGGCTTCTTCGACCAGACCGCTTTCCCGCGCCGAATAATTGCTGTTGGGATGCGCGCCGGCCGCGCCGTCGGTGCCAATGCCGAGTTCGCGGCTTGAATTGCCGCCCAAAACGGGCCGGTCGTGCACCAGGGCCACGCGCGCGCCGCCGCGCGCGGCGGCGATCGACGCCCCCATGCCCGCCGTTCCCGAGCCGACCACCACCACATCAAAGGTGCCGCCGTCGCGGATTTCACCGTCCATTCCCGAGAGCCGTATGCGCTCGGACTTCAACGTTGGATGGTCGTTTGGCGGCACATATTCCAAATCGCGCGCCAGAACTATGGCATCGCATCTGGCGAAGGCCCCCGAAAGATCAACTATCGCCAACTCAACCGGCCCTGCCTTGAGCGCAAAATCGCCGACACATTCCCAACGCCAGCCCTGAACCCCGCACGCGCCAAGGACAACTCCTTCTGTCCCATTGACGTCAATCCTGAAACGTCCGGGCGAGAACTTGGGCAGCCAATCCTTCGTGCGCGCCCACACGCGATACACGCCGGACGTCGCAACGTGAAGTGTCGTCTTGGCCGATCCGATGGGCTTGCCGACGCCCGGAGCTATTAGATACGCACTTCCCATCTTGTGCGTGAACTGGGTATCTATGCGCCAATTGCCGTAGTCGGCGAATGATTCAGCTTCAACCCAAACCAACCCCGGTACCCGCTCCACCGGGTCCACGTGTGGCGCGCGGAAACGATAAGCGCCCAGACAGGGCAGAGAAGTCAACGCAGCGGCGATTGCCGCGATAGTGTATGTATTCATAAGCCGATTATTTCAATTCTTTGAATCAACCAATCCTATGCGCACCGGCCCGATCAAGCCCGACGGCAGCAATGTGTCGTTTTTATTCCAATGTTTCCAGCTTGTAAAGCACTTCCGTTTTGCAGGGCTGTCCCTGCCGGCTTTGACCCATGCCGGAATCTCGACAAGCTCCTGCCGCGTCTCGGCGTCCTGCCAGCGACAATCGTCCGGCAGAAAATCATCCCCGATCAAACGGTTGGGCCAACGGTTGGTGACTTTAATCTCAATCCGGACAGTCCCCGAGCCCTCCGCCAGAACAGCCTCGGTGATGTCAACCACGAAAGGAGCTTTCCAAAGCGACGGGAATGTTTTTCGTCCGACGCTTACCCTTGCAAAATCATGTACCGTCCCAAGGTCGATCAAACATCTTTTTCGATTCTGGATGCCAGCGCGAATGTTATCCACCACCTGGTTGGCGATCGTCGTGGAGTAAGTTGCCGTGCCCGAGAAATATTTTACCTCCTTGTCGGCGCTGTCCGTCCAGTCTGTCAAAACTGTAAACACCTGCGGTTTCGGCGGATCGCGATATCGAGCGGAAAACGAGACGCGCCACGGCCCTGGGATCTCTTCGCCGCCGACCAGCGGAACACATCGCGGACGCAACGCCGGCTTTGCCATTGCAGCCGTCCGTTCAGCGACTGTCTCGCAGGTCGGGAACATGACAAACACGGAATCAGCCGGCTCAAAATCGATTGTCACATACGTTCGTCCATCCTGCTCCCGCCAATTGTCAGCGGGGGCGATTGAACCATCCATCGGATTCCACAGCCACGGGCGGCGTCCGGTAACGCGGAAAGAGCATTCGGCCCTCGCTGCCGTCAAACGCGGATAGGCCACAAAATATCCATCGCCGCATTCGCCGTAATCACGATGGATGAAAGTAACTGAATCGCTCCCGATCTTGTCACCTTTCTGCAGCGAACACGTGAAATCCGGCGTCAATCCAATTCTTGCCAACTCTGCCGCTGCGCGGGATCTCCAATCCTCTCCCAACATCAGGCGATAACGCGCTCCGCCAGGAGAGACGAGTGTGCCATCCGCTCCACGTTTAATGCCCTTGGCTGCGGTCTTCGAACAAACATCCCACGCATATCCATAGGGTAGGCAATTGTCAATGGGCGGATATTGGGGCGCTCTGTCACCGAGGCAGATCAGCACATCCGAAACAGGCCGCCCGCACTTTAAGAGATATTGGCAGCGCGATTGATAGTCGATCCATGCACGGCCTTCTTTCCACCATGTCTGGGTGCGGTCGAAATGCGTGCCGTAGCGACCCATCGTCAAACCGGGCGCGTATCTCCCGTCCGCCCAGGGTTGATGGACAAAACGGTGGTAGACAATGTGATTGGCCCCTTCTGTATAAACCCGGTCGCATTGGGTCTTCATTTGGCAAGGCAATGCCTGCCAACGTCCGCACGCGCCTTCCGGACGCGCCGTAAACGACTCCATCCCGGCCATGTCTTTGCCCCAGAAATGAGCCAGATAGCCAATCATCCTGGCATTCCCGCAGACTGTCGAACCGATCTTTCCCGCGCTCCAGAATTCCCCCATCGGCAAATCCGCATATGCGCCATAATCAAGATCGACGGAGGGACAGTTGCCGTAAGGTTCAATGGCCAGGCGCATGCCGCGTTCATGGCAGCGTCCCGCAAAATGGCCGGCAAAATTCTCGGCAAACATTTTCGCAATCGTGCGCCTGAAATCAGACAGGAATTTCTCGGAGGATGCCATCGAGTCCACCACGCGTCCAGACAGAACAGCGAGGTAAGGCTTGAGCGAATAGCCGCAATTCGCGTAAAATGCCGCTTCCATTCCTTCAGTCCAATTCATCGAGCCGGCTTCATAACTGTCGATAAGCACGTGATCGAAAGGCGGCAACTTGGCGATATAGGAATCAAAATGGATGTCCAGCGCCCGCTTGGAGAGCTTATCTATCTCCAGTCCCTGTCCGCCTTCTGTTGCAGGATGATTCTTGCGTCCGTTGGCGGCATAACCGATGCGCAAGATTGTCCAACCGCCCGCCGGGGCCTGCCAGACCAGAGAACCGTCCGCCCTCAGCAGGTGCGTCAGATCGCGGATGTCCGCCGGGTTGATGCGCTGGTCGTCCTCCGGCTCTATCCGGCAGGCATCCACGGGCCCCCGCACCCGGAAATTCTTGAACGGCAAATCTGCGATGCGCACGCCCGGCTCGAGGCGCAGGTTTTGCGGGCGCACCTCGGCTTGCGACGGAAAATCGAACGTGAAACGGTAATGGCGGGCACGTGCGCGGCGGGGGAACGTGAAATAGCGCCGTCCGCCCACCTGATAACCGCCCACGCAGAGGTGCGCCACGGAGTGGCCGAGCGGGATAAAGGTTTTTCCGTCGTTCGACACATCGACTTTTATGTTTCCTTCCAACTGCCAGGCATATTTGGCGGCAAAGGCAGCCGAAAAGCCACTGGCCGCGAATTCATGCGTAAAAGAAATGGTTTTAACCTGCGGCGCCGGCGCTGTCATCACGCCGCCGGCTTTAGCCATTGTATTTTGTTCGGCCGACGGCTCGGGAATCGCCAATACGGCAATGTCTCGATAAAATCCGTGTGAATTGCGCGGCTGAGGCAGCTTCCCGTCGAACTTTTCCCCGCCGCAGAGCGGCGTCTCGGACCATTCCAGAACCTTCATCGAATATTCAGGCGTAATCCAAGGTCCGCCGCACAGTGACCATCCGCTGCAATTGGCAATGCCCAGCGTCAAGCCCAGGCGCCGGGCTTCGCGCACGGCGTGTTCGAGCATCTCGTACCAGAGCGGTGAGTTGAAACGCACGTCGCCGGCCGGCAAGGCGCCCAACTTGGCATCGAATATCTGCGCGCCGCCCAGCCCGATTTCCCGCATTGCTTCCAAGTCTGCGGTGATCCCGGACTTGGTGACATTCCCGTTCATCCAATGCCACCACGTCCAAGGACGGGCAGACGCCGGAGGATCTGCAAATCCACGCACCAACCGGAAATAATCGGCCGGATCG
>JAEDLN010000110.1 GCA_016295275.1 Kiritimatiellia bacterium | reverse complement strand
ACTTTGTCTTCACGACAGCGTAGGGGGCGCCCTTTTGCACGGTTTCGCCGGACTTCAGGAGGAAGCGGATGATTTTGGTATCCTTTTCGACCTTGATGGGGTTGAACATCTTCATTGCCTCGATCAGGCAGATGACGGTTCCGGCCTTTGCCTCGGTACCTTCCTCGATGAGGTTGGGGGCATTGAGACCGTTTGCGCGGTAGAAGGTTCCGGTGAAGGGGGCCTTGAGCGTCTCGCCCTCGTCTTCGGGGGCGGCAACGGGAGCCTGCTCAATCGTTGCGCCGTCGGAAGAGCTTCCTTCGTCTGCGGCGACCGGCGCGATTTTGGTTGCCGCAGGTGCGGAGGCGGCGTTCCGGAGTTCGACATTGACATTGCCGCGGCGAACCGTGAGTTCGGTGATTCCGAGCTGCTTAACGGTCGAGAGCAGTCCTTCGAGCGACGTATAATCGGAAGCGGCCATCAGCGGCTGTGCGGGCAATGCCTTGGGAGCGGAATCGACGCGGCGCTTCCGTTCCTCCTCATCGGCGGGGATGGGGGGACGTGCGGCGGGCGGCGTGGCGCGCCATTTGAAGAAGGAGAGGGCGGGTTCCTGGAAGAGGCAGTAGGAGATGATATCCTCCTCGCTCTTGATGAGTTCGGGCGGAACGGCATCGACGGCGTGGGGGAGCATCGGCTCGAGCAAATCGGCGGGGCGGCACGTAATGGTCTTTTCCTTGCCGAGAATTTTCTTGGCGACGTCCTTTTGGATCGGGGCCGGGGAGCGGCCGTAGAGACCCTTGACGTAGTTACGGGTTTCCTGGGAAACCATTTCGTAGCGTTTTCCGGCGAGGACGTTCAAGACGGCCTGCACGCCGATGATTTGGGACGTCGGGGTAACGAGCGGCGGATAGCCCATATCGGCGCGGACGCGCGGCACCTCGTCCATGACTTCGGGGAGGCGATCGAGGGCGCCCTGCTGATCGAGTTGGGAGCGGAGGTTGGAAATCATGCCGCCGGGGATTTTATGGACAAGGATACCCGGATCGATGATTTCCTTCATGCCGATCGAGGGAGCGCGAAGCGGGCGAAGGCCTTTGAAATAGGTATTGATTTCGCGGATTTTATCGAGGTCGATTTTAGGAGCGACATCGGTATCGGCGAACATGGACACGATGGTTTCGACGGGGGGCTGTGCGGAGAAGCCGGCCATGGAGGAAACCGAGCAGTCGATCGCACCGGCGCCGGCGAGGACGGACGCGAGGTATGCGGACGTTGCCATACCGGAGGTCGAGTGGGAGTGGACCTGAATCGGGATGGAGATTTGTTTGGAAAGGGCTGCGACGAGGCGGCGGGCCTCGAGCGGAGCGAGGATACCGGCCATATCCTTGATACAGATGGAATCGACGCCCATCTGTTCCTGTTCCTTGGCGATACGGATGTATTCATCGATGGTATGGACAGGGGAGACCGTGTAGCAGATCGTACCCTGAGCGTGTGCGCCGTACTTTTTGATGCACTTGACGGACTTTTCGATATTGCGGTTGTCGTTGAGCGCGTCGAAGGTCCGGAAGATATCCATACCATTGCTGGCGGCGAGAGCGATGAAGCGCTCCAAGAGGTCATCCGGGTAGTTGCGGTAGCCGAGGACGTTTTGTCCGCGGATCAGCATTTGGAGCGGCGTATTTTTGCAGTGTGCCTTGATGGAGCGGAGGCGTTCCCAGGGATTTTCGCGAAGGAAGCGGAGGCAGACATCGAAAGTCGCGCCGCCCCAGCACTCGATGGAATAGTATCCGGCCTGATCGATGGTATCGATGATTTCGAGGATATCGGACGTCCGGATACGGGTTGCCCAAAGGGACTGAGGGGCATCGCGGAGGGTGGTATCCGTGATTCGCAGCGCGGGGCGGTTGGAGAGCAAGAGCGCGTCATCCACGACAGAGATACGCTGAGGAGCGGCGGGCGTCTTATTCGATGCAGCTTTAGCTTTCTTCATAGGATGGATTCCAAATGGGCGTAAAGACCAAGGGTAAAGGGGTGAGAGTGGTTAGTCGATCCGGATGGCATTCTTCTTTACGAAGTGCCCCATTGCGGCGAATTTGCGATAGCGCGATTCGACGAGGCGATCGCCGCCCGGGAGGGAGGCGAGGGATTTGAGGTTTTTGAGGATTGCCTCGCGAACATTGGCGATGGTCTGGTCGGGATTGGTATGGGCGCCTCCGGTCGGTTCCGGGATGACGCCATCGATCACCTTGAGTTTCGCCAGATCGTGAGAGGTGATATGGAGGGCTTCGGCCGCTTCGGGGGCCTTCGAACCGTCGCGCCAGAGGATGGAAGCGCAGCCTTCGGGGGAAATGACCGAGTAGACGGCGAATTCCATCATCAGGATCCGGTCGCCGACGGCGATGCCGATTGCGCCGCCGGAGCCGCCTTCGCCTGTGACGATGGTCAGGATGGGAGTCCGGAGATCGGCCATTTCCATCAGATTGCGACCGATGGCTTCCGCCTGACCGCGTTCTTCCGCGTCAAGTCCCGGGAAGGCTCCGGACGTATCGACGAGTGTGACGACGGGGATGCCGAATTTTTCGGCGAGGTGCATCAGGCGGATGGCCTTCCGGTAGCCTTCCGGGTTTGCCATACCGAACCGGCATGCCATCCGTTCTTCGGTCGTGGACCCCTTTTGGTGTCCGATCAGGACGAAGCGGGTTTTTCCGATACGGGCGAGACCGCCGATAATCGCGGGATCGTCGCCAAAGACGCGATCGCCGTGCAGTTCGATGAATTCATCGCACATTTTTTCGGCGTATTGGCGGCATGTCGGGCGTCCCGGATGGCGTGCGACCTGGACGATATCCCAAGGGGAAAGGTTCTGGTACAGTTTCGCCAATTCGGCCTCCAGCTGGCGCTGAAGTTTGGCCAGGCGTTCATTGTCGGCGGCATTTCCGTTTGCCGATTTCGCCTCCAATTCGGCGATTTGGTCGCGCAACGGCTGCAAGCTTTTTTCAAAATCGAAATCCATGGTGATTGCCTCCGTTTTACTTCACGCGATAATCGAGAACATTGGAGATGAACTGCTTCAAGTCCTTCCGGTGGACGATTTGGTCGACAAAACCGTGTGCGCGGAGGTATTCTGCGGTTTGGAAGTCTGCCGGCAGTTTTTGTTTAATGGTCGTTTCGATGACGCGGCGGCCTGCGAAACCGATCAAGGTACCGGGTTCAGCGATATTGATATCGCCGAGGAGGGCGAAGGAAGCCGAGACACCGCCGGTTGTGGGGTCTGTCAGCAAGGAAATGAACGGGAGTCCGGCGCGCTGGAGTTTTGCGACGGCGGCGGTGGTTTTCGCCATTTGCATCAAAGAGAGGATACCCTCGTGCATACGGGCGCCGCCGGAAGCGGAGACCATCAGGAAAGCGCGATTATGTTTGACGGCATGTTCGATGGCCATGGTGATCTTTTCCCCGCAGCCGGAGGAAAGCGAGCCGCCGAGGAATCGGAAATCCATGACGGCGAGAACGATTCGTTTGCCGTTGACATTGCCCGAGCCGACGATTACGGATTCGCTTTGACCGAGTTTCTTCACGGTTGCGGCGGCCTTTTCGGCGTACGGGCCTTTGGCGTCGGAGAAGTGGAGGTGATCGCACGGAAGGACTTCCGTGGCGAATTCGCGGAATGTTCCGTCATCAATCAGCAAAGAAACGCGCTGACGGCAATCGATGCGATCGTGGTGGTTGCATTTCGGGCAAACCATCAGATTCGATTTCCATTCTTCCTTAAACACGTGAGCCTGGCATTTTGGGCAGACATGCCAGATATCGGCCAGCGGTTCCTGTGGCGAGGGTGTGTTTTTGGTAAACCATCCCATGACGGGTAATCTCCATTGATGATGTTCCGCCCGGTTTTGCGAAAGGGATCCGAAAAGAGCGGAAGCAGTGGAATAAAGCGAGGAAACGGGACTTTTCGGGGAGAGAAGCCGTTTACGTGAAGGGGGAATTATATGGATAACGCCTTTCCGGGGCAAGCGAAAAGGGATGAATGATACATAAAAAGCGCAAAAGGTTCAAAAAATGGGAGAAAAATTTGAACTGAAACACCTGATTCGGCTCGTGTTTTGGCGCAAAAAGCCGCGTACTGCAACGGATATCGGGGTGGGGATTTTTCCGGTTTTTGCGTCGTTGCCGGGGCGTGGGCGTATCGCCCCGCGGTTTGTGCTTTATTGGGGGTGCGGGCGTTTGTTTAGGGGTTCGGAGCGTCCGGAAAGAGGGTGGTAAAGAGGTAGCTGTTCGGATCTTGGTGTCGGGCGGCGAGTTCGAGTGCCGACAAGCCCTTTCGGTTTTTCAGGGACGGATCGGGCGGGAGGTCTGCGTGTTGCGGGAAGGGCGACTCCTTCAGGAGTTCGGCTTTCGGGTGCAGGAAAGCGGATGCGATATCGCGGTTACAATTTTTGTCGGCGCAAAGGATATGCAAGAGGGTAGAGCCGCTTGAGTTGACGGCATTGAGATCGACGAATCCGGCAAGGGCATCCAGGAGGGGAAGGAAGTCGTTTGCGTTGCCGATTCGTGCGGCGTGCATGAGTATTGTCTCGCCGTTTCCATCCAGGAGATTGGGATCGGCGCCGGCGCGGATGAATTGGAGGAAGGATTGACGGACTGCGGCGAGATTCCGAAAATCGGCGGTTTTTGCGAAGCGCATGAACGGCGTATCGCCGGCGTCATCCCGGAGGTTCGGATCCAGGGCGTCTTTTGTTGCCGAAAGGAGGAATGCGAAATCGTCCGGATGTTGCAGGAGGGGAGCGGCGTAGTGGAGGACGGAGCGGTTCTTGCCGTCGAGAGCGGCGATATCGGCACCGTTTTCGATGAGGAGCCGGATGATATCCCGGTCGCCGTTTCGCGCGGCGATGTGAAGCGGGGTCGTGCCGACGGGGAGGTGCAATCCGGACTGGTCGGTCGGCGATTGCGGGCAGGTAAAGCCTCGAGACAAGCGGGCATTGACATCGGCGCCCATTGCGACGAGCGTTTGGACGATGGAGGCATTGTGTTGGCACAGAGCGACATGGAGTGCGGTAGAGCCGTTGGGACCGATTGTTTGGACGGAATCGCCGGACCGGACGAGCAGCTTGAGAATTCCCGGTGTCGTGCATCCGGCTGTTTTGATGATGGTGGGAAAGCCGTTTTCATCGACATGGGGCATGCCATTGGCAAGGGCGGCGCGGATGAGAGAGAGGCGTTCGGACGGATTCGTTATGAAGCCGGAGAAGAAGATCGCTTCATCGAGGGGGCGTTTCCGGGTATACGGGTTTTCCAGCAGGAGTCGGAAAACATCGGGATCGGGCAGATCGTAGACGATATCCCAGGGGCTGAAAGTCCGAGAATGTTCGGCGAAGAAAGGGTCGCATCCGCGGTCGTTGAGGATGGAGAGGCATTCGGGTTGTTTTTCCGACATTGCGACGAGGTACAGATTGCCAAAGAAGCCTCGTTTTTGAGTTTGGCAGGATTGATTGACCGTAGCACCGGCATCGAGAAGCGCGGAGAGCATTTTCGGGTTGTGGAAATAGATGGCGAATTCGGTCGGGTAGAGATTGCTGACGGGGGTATCCAATCGAGCGCCGGAGGAGAGGAGGATTCGAAGGATCGGGAGGGAGTTCGCTTGAATCGCCTGAATGAAAGGCGTCAAGCCGGAGGGGAGTTTTTGGTTCGGGTTGGCACCGTATTGACAGAGCAGGCGCGTTTCGGTCTCGCGTTCGGCTATGACGGCCTGCTGCAAAAGGCATGTCTCATCCGAAAACAATTGGTTGGGATCGGCTCCGAGTTCCATTAGCATCCGCATGGTATCGGTGTTTCCCATCAATAAGGCGTAGGCGAGCGGGGAATATCCGGTTTTATCCAGGAGATTTGGATTCGCGCCGCACTTCACCAGATAAGAGACGAAGCGGGGATCCTTCGCATGGGCGGCCATGTGCAACAGCGTATGTCCTTCCGGGGAGATTGGTTTATTGATATTACCATTGAGGTGTGACGCCAGAAAAACCGAGGCAAGAGCCTTGCAAAGGGGAAAATTTCCGGTTTTGATGGCGCTTACGAGCGTATCGATATCGTTCATCGCGGAAAAAGAGAGACGGGCGTTGTTGTCGGGAAAGAGAAAACGGAGTCAGGCGAGGCTCGCCTGGCTCCGCATACTGAAACAAGGAAACGGCGGGAATTTACTTTGTCTCGGAGGCGAGAATCTGATCCCACATACGCGTATAGAGCGCGAGGTTTTCACCCAAATCGCCGATGACCATACCCCGTTCGAGATCTTCCGAGGAAGGGAAGATGGTCTTGTTCTCGAGCGTTTCGGGATCGGTTTCCTTCAGGATTTCGATTGCGGCGGTATTGGGGCACCAGTAGGTGGTGTATTTTTCGTTCCGTGCGGCCACATCGCCATCGTGGAGGAAGTTGATGAATTTGTAGGCGAGTTCCGGGTTGGGCGCCGAGGTGGGAATAACCATTTCGTCGCAGCTGATCGAGAATCCTTCTTTGGGGAGGAAGAATTGGACATGATTGAGATCGGGAGCGAGGTTGCCCTCATCGTCGATCTGGACCTGTCCGATATCTCCGGAGTAGCCGTGGACGAGCATGAATTCTCCGCTGGCGATACCGGTTTTGTACTGTTCGTTTTCGAACTTTGCGATATTTCTTTTCCAGCGGATAACGGTATCGCGCGCGGTTTCGAGTTCTTTTTCGTTTGTCGAATTGAGACTGAATCCGTTGTAGAGGAGGGCGGCGCCGAGGGTTTCGCGCATATCGCCGAGCAGGGTCATGCGACCGACGAGATCGGGCCGGGTTTCAAAAACATTCCAAGAAGTTTCCGGAGGGGTAGAGAGTTTGTCGTCGCGCCATGCGATACCGGTATAGGTTACCATATACGGCACGCCGTAGGTCATGTCCGCATCGAGTGCGCAACGGAGATAGCGCGAATCGATATTGGCGATATTGGGAAGTTTGGACTTGTCCAACGGGACGATGATTCCGTCTCTTCCGAGTTGTTCGACCATATAGCTGGAAGGGAACAGGACATCGTATCCGGTTGTACCAGCCTGAATTTTTGCCAGCATAGCTTCATTCGAATCGAAAATATCGATAACGACGCGGCAGTTGTTTTCACGTTCGAATTGTGCAACGACTTCGGGGTCGATATATTCGCTCCAAGTAAAGATATGGAGTTTTTCCTTAGGAGCACCGCAGCCGGCGAGAAGAAGGGCGGACGCAGAGAGTGCTAAGAAAAATTTATTCATTCTTTATGATTTGAACTCATTCCGGATTAGAGCGGCGGTGCGCTTTTTGTGGATGTTTGGCAGAGAACTATAGGGTAACGGATAAAACAGCAGTTTTGTCCGTTACAGGATGCGGACGCTGCCTCGCCCGCAAAGGGGCTTTTGGAGAAGAGAAAGGCTAACAAAAAACGGAAGATATCTCTATTGTTTTTTTAGGGGGCGGCATGCGAAGGATGGGGGACGAGGCGGGATTCTCACTTTTAGGCAAAACCGAGAATAGGGATGGTGTTGCAGCCGAGGCCATTTTTGCGGAATGGACAGGAGCGCAAGGAATTCTCACTTTTAGGCAAAACCGAGAATGGGGAGGCTGGCGAGACGTCGCGGGGGGCAAGCCGGGAGGCCTGGCGGGTGAGGAGTAGGGGACGACGCGGCGCGGGGCGCAGGGAGGGGCGCGGGATGCCAAGCCGCGCACCGCGCCGATGGTGCGGCGGCGCGAGGGGGAGCGGTCCCGCGGCCGTGCCGCGGGTGGGGCGACCGGACGCCGCGCCC
>JAEDLN010000109.1 GCA_016295275.1 Kiritimatiellia bacterium | reverse complement strand
GCGCGGCGGCGCGATGGGGACATCGCGCCCTACCGCAACGGGACACGAGCGTGGGCGCGAGGGGTGCAGGGGTGCGGGGGGCACGACGAGGGACACGGAGCGTGAGCGTGGAGTGCGCGGGCGTGGGCGTAGGAGGGGGCGGGACATGTCGGCGATGAGTGTCGGCTAAAAAAAAAAAAAAAGTTGGGAAAGGTTGGTTTGCAAACTGGCGTTGACCGTCATTCGGTTTTTCGATATGATCCTTGTATCTTTACGCCCCTCGAAGTTTTCTTTCGGGGTTTATTCGATTGTTCAGCCGAATTTACAGTATTTATTATGCCTTACACTGCATCCGATTTGCGCAAAGGGTTAAAACTCCGTTTTGAGGGGCAGCCCTATACGATTACCGAGTACAATTTCACGAAGCCCGGCAAGGGGCAGTCCATCTACACGTGCCGTCTCAAGCACATGTTGACGGGCAACACGTTCGTCAAGAACTTTCGTGAAAACGATGTTTTCGATGAGCTCGATCTCTCCGAAAAGACGGTCAACTTCTCGTATGACGATGGTGTCAATTTCATCTTTTCGGATGCCGACTACAATGAAATTTCGGTTCCTGCCGATGTGATGGGCGACAAGAAATATTTCTTGGAAGACAACATCGAGTGCCGCATTCTCTTTTTGGACGGCAATCCGGTTGAAGTCAATCTTCCGACCTTCATCGAGCGCAAGATCGAGTGGTGCGATGCCGGTGCCAAGGGCAATACGGCAGCCGGCAAGGTCATGAAGAACGCCCGTGTTGCGGGCGGGTACGAGTTGAAGGTGCCGATTTTCGTCAACGAAAACGACTGGATTCGCATTGATACGCGTTCCGGCGAGTATGCCGATCGCGTCATGGGGCGCCGTTAAGCACGATGCCGGTTCTGAAAACGAGAAGACATTTCCGTTTTTGCAGAAACATGAGATGGGGGCGAGGAGCAGCTTTGCTGTTGCTCGCCTTCTCCCCGTTATTATCGTCATTTGCGTTGGGGCCGAACGAGCTTGCCGTTTTGTACAATGAAACGGAAGACGAGTCTCGACTTTTGGCGATGATGTATGCGCGGCTTCACGACATTCCGGAGGTGAATCTGGTTGCGGTTTCCGTTCCGGCAAGCGAGCGCGGAGGCGTTCCGGAGGCCATTACGTGCGAGACTTTCAACCGGGACATTTACGAACCTGCCTGTGCGACCATTCGCGAACGCGGGTTGAGCCGTCAGATTTTGGCTTGGGCGTATTCCTGCCATTTTCCGGCTCGCGTTACGGAAACGACGAATTCTTTGGCGCAAGGCGTTCCGCGGGATTTATCGCTGACGGGCATCACGTTTCTGCGCGGGAAATGGCCATCGGACCGCACGTATGTATCGCGGCCTCAGGGTCCGTCGCTGTACACGGGAGCCTTATCGACAAATGCGGCTGCGATTGCCCAGGCAAAGACGCGGTCGTTGGACCAGCATGCGGCCGATTCTCTTTCGCAGATGCCGCTTCCGTCGATGATGTTGGCGTATGTCGGCAAGCGCGGAACAAGCTTCCAAACGGCGGCGTATGCGATGCGGCGCGCGGCGACCGCTACGGGGACGCGTCCGAAGGGGGTTGTCTGGTTTGCGCAAAACGACGATATACGGTCCCGTTGCCGCTCTTGGTTTGTGCAGCCGGTTGCGGACCGGATCAATGCGCGCACGGCGGAGACGGGCGTATCGGCGGTTGTTTCGACGAATCAGCCGACGGCCCTGAACGGACCTCTGGTCGGTTATATGACAGGTGCGCGGTCGGTCATGCTTCCGACGAACCTCTTGGCGGCGGGATCGTATGCGGACCATCTGACGAGTTTCGGCGCGGCCTTTTGGACGGATTCCCAGATGAAGATCGTCCGTTGGACGGAAGCGGGTGCGGCGGCCAGCAGCGGGGCGGTTACGGAGCCGTATGCGATTGCCGCGAAATTTGTCTCGCCTTGGATTTTCGAACAGCTTTTGGACGGTGCGACCTACTTGGAAGCGATTTACGGTTCGGTTCGTTCTCCGATACAGCTTTTACCCATTGGCGATCCGCTTTGCGCGCCGTGGGCGCCGAAGGTCAAGCCGGAAATCCGCCGAACCGTTTTCGCACGGAGCGGGGCGGCGACGTTGGACTTCGAAGCGTTTTTCACGCCGCCGGCGGACGATTTACGGTTTCGCACCGGAACGTTTGGCGATCCCGTTTTTCTTTGGTATCTCGACGGGCGGAGCATTGCCGTCGACCGGAAGGAGATTCGGCTGCCCCGCGACAGGCGTCTGCGCGGGAAGCACGTGTTGCGTCTGGTTGTCCGGTATTCGTATGGCGATTTGAAATGCCAAGGGTTTTCTGATATACAGATTCAAGAACCGGAAGGAACGTCTCTATGAAAAAAGACACTTTCGCACTTGTTTTGCGTTTTTTGCCGATTGGCGCGTTATTGTTGCTGTCGATGGGGGTAGGGTGCAGTCCTGCGCCCCGTGTCGCCGCGCTTGAAATTCAAACGTCTCGCGAGGAGCCCTTTCAGCGGGCTCTCCAGGCACAATTGGAAGGAAATCCGGAGCAAGCCCGGAGCATTTACGAAGATATTCTCATCTTGCAACCGACGAATACGCTTGTGCGGTTTCAGCTCGGCATGCTGCTGTTGGATTCGTTGGATGATCCGTACGAAGCGTATTTGGCGTTCCATTCCTATTTGCGGTTGGCGCCTGACAGCGACAAAGCGGAGCAAGCCCGTGAATTCGAGAAGAAGGCGAAGAATCGTTTTTCGCAGCGTTTGAGTTTTCGTCCGGAGGGGCTGAGCGGAGAGCGGATCGAAAAGTTGCAGGCGGAGAATGAGGAGTTGCTCAAGCGTATTGCGGATTTGGAGAGCGAATTGAAGACCAAGACGCTTGCATGCGAAGACTTGAAAAAGGACAACAAAGCCCTGTTGCGGAAAGTGGATTTGATCCAGCGTCAATTGAATGCCTATCTTGGCAGTACAACCGGAGCGATTGGGATGGGGATGTCCGGCACATCGACCACGAGTGCTCCGGCGTCGAAGGTTGCGCGCACGTACGAAGTCAAAGGAGACGATACGCTGTACAGTCTGGCGCAACGATTTTACGGCGATGGCGCGCTATACGTCAAAATCCGCGAGGCGAATGCCGACAAGATCGGTCCGAACGGCGAGGTTCAGAAGGGGGACATTCTCATTATTCCCTAGCGAATCGTGCAATCCTTTCTCTCTGTTTCTCAACATCTCCCTAACCATGTCCATGCCACACTTCCAGCCGATTGCCGTTCCGGAGCGGTTCCGTCCCGAACCGGATCCGGCGTATGTCGTGGAACGGAAGTTGACCGGATCCGCCCGGCTGTTGCCGTTTGCGCTTGCGGTATTGGACGCCTGGTGTCTACCCGACGGCGAGTATCCGGACGGGCATGTACGGAGCATTTATTTCGAGACGATCCGTTTGGATTCCTATGCGGAGAAAGCGAACGGCGACCATCTCAAGACGAAGATCCGTTTGCGCTGGTATGGCGAAAGCGTTCCCGATCCGGACGGAACGATTCCCGTATTTTTCGAACGGAAGAACCGCATTGGCATTGCGCGCGACAAGTTCCGGAAGAACAGCAGGGCCGACAAAAGGCGGTTGGAGGAAACGCCGCTCGACGATGCGTCCTTTTTGGATTACGTCGATCGTCTTTCTGCCGATGCGGGCATTTCGGAAGGGTTTTCCCGGAGACCCCTGCTCCAGATTTCGTATCAACGTCGTCGATGGGTTTCGCCGCTTGACGGCAGCCGCATCAGCCTCGATTGGAAGATTTGCGCGGAACGCCTGAATCCGAAGGTGTTTCCGTGGTCGGAGGCGGCGATTCCGCTGACGCTTCCGACGATTGTCTGCGAATTCAAGAACGCGGGCGGGGGCGTCCCCATGTGGCTTCCCCTTTTGGAGGAGGCGGGATTCCGCTATTCCTCCTTTTCCAAGTATGGCGTTTTCGTCACGCACCTCAAAGAAGGAACGCAACCTGTATGAATGAAGTCATCCGCAATATTCGGCTTTCCGAAATTTTCGATTCCACGCAAAAGGTCCATGAGCAATTTGACGTAGGCCTTTTCATTTCCGCCTTGCTGGTTGCCTTATTGGCGGCATTTGCGGCCTCTTTTCTGTATCGCTTTTTCTATGAGCGGAGGGGAACGGGCAGTCAGGTGCACCGTGCATTTCCTCTGTTGGCGCTTGCCATCACGACGCTTTTCATCGGCGTCCAGATTTCCATTCCGCTTTCGCTGGGTCTGCTCGGCTCGCTTTCGATCATCCGTTTTCGCACGCCGATCAAGGAGCCGGAGGAGGTCGGATTCATCATGCTTGTGATTGCGGCATCCATTTCGGCCGCCACCTTCAATTTCCAGTTTGTGCTGATACTCTACATTTTCGCGTTCATCACCTTGCTGCTGTTGCGGGGGGTGGCGGTTTTCCGGTGGGTACGGCGCGACGGCATTCTTGTTTTGACCCGGCCGACCGAAGGCTCTGCGGAGGTGATGAAAGAGGTCGAGAAGGTGCTTGCCGAAACGACGGCGCGTCGCATTTTGGAGTCCACTTCCGACCGTTCGGGGATTGTGACTTGTCAGTACGTATTTTCGGGGCTTCGGATACCGGTTGCGGAGTTTCAGGAAAGGTTGTCCAAGGCAGGCTCGCTCACCTCGGTCAACATTTTTCTCGATCGTCCGGGCGGGATTCGATAACGCGCATCGGGCACGGAGCAAGAGCGCATCGTGAAGCGTCGGTTTTTCAAAACGTTCTGTTGGACGGTCTTGATCGGAGGGGGAATATGGTTTTTGTTCTCGCCTCCGCTGTGGCTTTTCGATTCTGTTGTCTCGTATGGCCGTGCGATACAGGGGCAGCGGTTGCTCTCGTATTTGGACCGATATTACGGAATTGCCTATTACGATTCCATGGATTTCCGTTTTGCGCCTCATTTGAGTCCGGACGATAGGCTTGGCCAAACGCAGGTCAAGCATGTAGAGGGGCGGTATGGCGGCGCGCGTCGCTTTCGGGCCGGATCGGGTGCCGTATATCCAATGGCGATTGGCTGGGGTGCGGCGTTTTCTCCGACAGGAGGCATTTCGTTTTGGCTGAAAGCGGACAAGAAGCATCCGGTCCAGACGCTTTTCTGTGTTGCGAAAAGCGGACATCCGGATTTCCGGATGGAGTTGCGGGATGGCGAGTTGCAGGTTTTCGTGCCGACAATGGACGAGGAGCTGCGGCTTGCGTGCCCTTATCGGGCGATGGGGCGCTATGCGCACATTGCGTTGGTTTTCGAGGCGAGCACGATTCGCTTGTATGTCGATGGCGTTTTGCAGGCGGAGAAGCCGCGCGCGTCCGAGCTGGTGATTTCGAATCGTCCGGTGGTGTTTTTGGGCGACAGTCCGGAGTCGCTGGACGGGGATCTGGACGATTTTTGCATCTGGCGGATTCCGCCGGATGCCGCGACGATTGCCCGGTTGGCGCATTCGCCGGTATCGGCCGCGCGCACATTGTCGCCTTTTCTGTCAATGGCGGTTGAATTCAGGCGGTTGTTCTGCTCGTCTGCGAAGAGTTTTTTCCGGGTCGTCGACCGGTTGAATCCGCGACAAAGGGATCCGGTTTTCCAATCGGACCTTCCGGTTTTGTCCATCCGGATGTCGTCGGCGGATTCCCGTCATTTTCTGCGGCGTCATGAAGAATCCCTTCTCTCCGGCTTTCGCACGGAGCGGGCGTATGATTTGCGGCGTGTCGCCGTATCCTTTGACAGCAGGACGGAGGAGTGCCGGCTTGGGCTGGCGGATACGTATTCCAGGGAACGGATCTCAAAGAGACCCTCGTATCTGTTGGCTGCGCCATCCGGATTTTTGAGTTCCGGCTCGGGAGTCGTCTGTTTGTGGGCGCCTGAGGAGTGGAGCAATGTCCATCCCGACGCTCCTTCGCTCTTTCCGGAGAATGGCGTCGTTCCGATTCGGCTTTTCATCGACCAAACCTTTGCGGGTGTCTACGTGATGGAATCGTTCGACCGCAATGGATCCGCCTGGAAATCCTACGGGAGCCGCAAAACGATGAAGCCGAATACGATGCATTACGATGCGCCGTTCGGCGCTTTTTGCGGCAACCGGAACGAGGGGCTTTCGCGGGCGGCTTTGTCCGGCGACGTTCATTTCCCGTGGTCCCGTTCCGAGATTCGCTATTGGGAAAAAATGCACCAACGGGAGCGTGAAAACAAGCATTTTGCGCTGCCTGCGGTAAACGAGTTTGATTGTATCGGGACGAATCCGGCCCCCTTCTTTGTGGTCGGGGACTTGGATTTGTCGAAGGTTCGGGAGCATTTCGGGGCGGATGTCCGGTTCGAAAGTTCGGCGCCGGCGTTTCTTTCGGAGGACGGCAAATTGTTGCGGCGGCCGGAGACGGAGCCGATGGTTGTGACGCTTTCGGCCTATCGGAACGGCGAAATGGAGCCGATGGTATTCCGGTTTCGGATCATGCCGGAAAAGAGGTTGCTTCCGACCTTTTTCGTATACGGCATGGAACCGCTTTCCAAGATGCGGAGAACGGATTTCACGTGTCTGTATTGGCCGGCTGATGCGGATCGGGGCGAATGGCGTCTCGGGCTGGCGGGACTTGGAAAAGGGGGTGTCAAGACACGCGGCAATACCAGTTACGTTCGCGGACTGAAGCGTTCGATGTCGCTGGAATTCGAGAAGCCGCATGAGATCATCGGCAACCCGGGCTTGGAGCATCTCAATTTCTACAACGGCTATTCCGATCCGACGCGGCTGCGCAATGCGCTTTCGTTCCATCTCTTCCAAGCGACAAACGAAGGGAAACCATACCATCATGCGCCGTCGATTTTCTGGGCTGAGGTTTTCTACAATGGGGCTTATCACGGGCTTTGCGAATTTGGCGACCGTATCGACGATGCGCTCGTTTCGTCGGCCGATCTCGCATTGCGCGTCAATCGTCCCAGCCAGCTCTTTTACGAGGACAATCCGCGCGTCCTGACGCAGCGTTTTCCGGATCCGGAGAGGCACGATCTGTTTCCGTGGTTTCTGGAACAGGTGGAGTTTGTTCGCGAGGCATCGACGGAGGAATTCCGCAAACATGCGCCGGATCGTTTCGAGCTGGAGTCGCTGGCGGACTTTTTGCTGTGTCTCCAACTCTCGCAGAATATGGACGGACGTGTGACCAACATTACCGTTTGCCGTGCAAAGGATACGGGGCGCCTCTTTTTCGTTCCATGGGATTACGACAAGACCTTTCTCTCGAAAGATTCCTTCCGGATCTTGAACAATGGTCTAACGCAGCGGCTTGTAAGCGAATCACCTGAATTCCGGCGACTTCTTCGCATGCGTTGGGGGCATCTGCGGGAAACTGCGTTTGACGCGAAACGGCTGGAGGAGTGGATTGACGAGCAGGCGGCCTTATTGGCTCCATATCGGAAGAGCGATTGCACCTACGCGGTCGTGTTGCCCGATTCGCCAAAGGACATTCATCGGGAAATCGAGTTTTTGAAGACGGTTCTCCGAAGCAATCTTTCCAACGTCGACAAATGGGTCGAATCGCTTCCGGTGGATGAGGCGGCCGGGCGGTAAGCCACCGCGGGCCGGGAGGCCCGGCGGCCAAGCATCGCGCTCTACCGCAATGGGACCGCACCACGGGGCGCGGCGGCGCGATGGGGCGCGGTGGAGGCGGGAGGCGGCGGGGGCGTGGCGTGATAATAAAGAGGCGTTGGACTTTGAGGGGACAGACGCCGCGCCCTGCGCGGCTATGGGGGCGCACGGAGACGCCCCCAGCAAAACTC
>JAEDLN010000108.1 GCA_016295275.1 Kiritimatiellia bacterium | reverse complement strand
GGGGAGGGGGGGCGCGCCATGTCGCACGAGAGGGGGGCACGGGCGAGGGTGCACGGGGAGGGGGCACGGGCAATGGCGCGGCGGCGCGAGACGGGAGGCCCGGTGTCTGCGTTCTGCCGGCATGCGAGTCCGGAAAGGTTTGGAGTTGTCCGGTTGCGGAGGGCTTGTCGTTTCCCGTATACTTCACGGCATGAAAACAGATACGAAAACGGTTGTCGGGGCCATCGATCCCGATGTCTTGTCCTTCACGGTCGGCGAGGATCCGGTTTTGGATTTGAGGCTGGCGCAGTGGGATTGCTACGGAACGGCGGCGCACGTTACGATGTTGACGGCCATGGATGTGACCCCGCGCATTTTCACGGCGGAAGAGCGGGATGCCATTTTGAAGAAATTGGCCGACATTCGCGATACGGCCAGAGCGGGTTCGTTTGTGATTACCGATGCCGATCAGGACTGCCATCTTGCGATCGAGCGCAATTTGACGGAAGCGCTGGGGCCGTTGGGGCGTCGTGTCCATACGGGGCGCAGCCGCAACGATCAGGTGGCGACGGCGGTACGGCTCTTTACCCGCGACGAGTTGCTGGGCACGATGTCGGAAACGGTGGCGCTGGCCGAACGTCTGATTGGGTTTGCCGAGAAGAACCGGGAAATTCCCATGGTAGGGCGTACGCATTTGCAGCCGGCGATGCCGAGCTCGGTCGGAGTCTGGGCCTCTGCCTTTGGCGAAGAGCTGTTGGACACGCTGGGCATTTTGAAAGCCGCCTACGAGTATACGGACAAGTGTCCGCTCGGTTCGGCGGCCAGCTATGGCGTCCCGCTCCCGATCGACCGCAAGCTGACGGCGCGTCTGCTCGGTTTCCGCGAACCGATTCACAATGTTTTGGCGGCGGGCAATGCGCGTGGAAAGATGGAAAGCATTGTCATTTCGGCGCTTCAGCAGGTCATGCTGACGCTTTCGCGGCTGGCGCAGGATTTGATTCTGTTTTCGATGCCGGAGTTCGGCTATTTTTCGATTCCGAAGGAATTTTGCACGGGTTCGTCCATTATGCCGCAGAAGTACAATCCGGACGTCTGCGAGCTTTTGCGTTCGAAGGCGGCGCAGGTCTGTGCGCTGGCTACGGGCGTGGCGGGCATTGTCGAGGCCATGCCGGGCGGCTACAATCGCGATTTGCAGGATACGAAGAAACTCTTGATGGAGGCGTTGGACACGACGCGGGCGTCGTTGCGCATCATGGCGCGGCTGGTTTCCGGGTTGCGTGCCGATCCGGTTCGGCTTCGTGCCGCTTTCGAAGAGCCCGGGGTTTTTGCGACCGACAGGGCGCTGGAGCTGGTGGCGCGGGGAATGCCCTTCCGCGATGCCTATCACCAGGTACGCGATCACTTGGAGGATTTGCGTGGCATGGACCCGGATGCGACCATTGCGAAAAAGACGCATGAAGGCGCACCGTTCGGGCTTGATTTCCGGCTGTACGCCAACCGCATTGCGGACGGAAGGAAAATGATTGCCGATTTTTCGGAAGTCGTTCAGAAGGCGCTTTCGGCACTTCTCGGAGCGTAAACCACCCTTATCCGTCGTTGCCATGAAACTGTCTTTCACAACATTGGGCTGTCCGGATTGGACATTAGGCGAATTATTGGAACGGGCTCCCGGGTATGGCTTCGATGGGATCGACTTCCGGTTTCTGGGCGGGAGGACCGATCTGTGGCATTTGCCCGAGTTCACGCAAGACTTGGCGCAGACGGCGCGGCGGATCGGCGATGCCGGACTGACCGTATCCGGGCTTTCGTCGGGCGTGCGCATTCGCACGGCGGATGGGGCTGCGGCGCAGGCGGCGTGCGACGAGTTGTCGCGCATGGTAGAGATTGCGCATGGTTTAGGGGCGCCGATGGTGCGTGTTTTTCCGGGCAATTCGCCGGATACGCCTTTGGAGGGCGCGCTTTTGCATGCCATGCGGGAGCAGCTCTCCCGCTATGCGGCGATTGGCGCGCAAGCGGGTGTCGGCATTGCAATCGAGACGCATGACGGCTGTTCGAGCGGTGCGCAGATCAAGCGTCTGCTCGAAGCGGCGAGCAATCCGGCGGGCGTCCGTTCGATATGGGACATTCATCATCCGCTTCGCCATTGCGGAGAATCGCCTGCGGAGACGGCCATGCACTTGTGCGGGTCGCTTGGGTATGTCCATTGGAAAGATTCGCGCCTTTTGCCGGGCGGGGACGCACAGCTTCCGAATCGCGACAAGCTCTGCTTGCCCGGCGAGGGCGATTTGCCGATGACGGCTTTTGTGGAGGCCTTGCGGGAAATCGGCTACAATGGCTTCATTGCCTTCGAGTGGGAGAAGCCTTGGGTCCCCGATCTTCCGCCTGCCGAAATCGCCTTTCCGCGTTTTATCGAGTCCATGCGCACGTTGTTTCCGACTTGCGCCTAGCGTTTCATTATTGCATTCATCCATTCATCCGACACCGGTTTTCCGATCGAAAGGAGTCATCCATGCCGCATATTGCCGTTTTATCCGTTGCGCACATTCACAGCAAAGACTATTGCAAGAAGCTTGCGGAGCTAGCGGGCGGGCCTTTTGTCATTTGGGATGAAGACGCCGAGCGCGGGAGACGGTACGCCCAAACATACGGGTGTGCGTTCGAACCGGATCTGGAGGCGGTGCTCGCCGATTCCTCCGTAGACGGATTTCTCGTTTGTGCGGAGAATACACGTCATCTGCCGCTTTTGCGCAAAGTCTTGCCGGTTGGAAAGCCCACGTTTTGCGAGAAGCCTCTGGCGACATCCGGTGCAGAGGCGGCGGAAGCGTATGCATTGGCGCACCGGTACGGGACGAAGCTTCTGCTAGGCTATTTCCGACCTTTCGATGGACAAAACCGGGCTGTGAAGAAGCTGTTGGCGGACGGGGTATTCGGCAAGGTGACGCACATTTCGTTTCGCAATGGGCACAATGCCGCCTATGGCCGCTGGTTCGATTCGCCGGATTTGCAATGGTTCACGCAACCCGCTCTTTCCGGCGGCGGTGCGCTGCTCGATCTCGGAACGCATGCCGTCCATTTGCTGCGACACCTTGGCGGACCTGTCGAATCGGTATGGGCGAACATCGTCAATTGCAGCGGCGTCTACACCGATGTCGATGACTATGGGCTGATTTTGATGAAGTTTGCTTCAGGCGTCATCGGGCGCGTGGAAGCGGGCTGGATTTTTACCGGAGCCGGTGGCGCGGGGCTTGAGATCGTCGGTTCGGAGAAGAGTCTTTGGACGACACCCGAGAAAGGTATGCAGCTGGGCATCCGCAACGAGGCGGTGACGGTCGAACCGCTTGATGCGCGCCCGGACCGCGTAACGCGGCTATTGGCGGCCATCGAAGGCCGGTTGACCAACGAGGAAATCGAGTCGGATCTCGTCTGTGCGATGGATGCCGCGAAAATCATGGAAGCGGCGTATGCATCCGCACGAAGCGGATCGTGGGTGAACGTCCGCTAGCGTGGCCTGTCCGGCAATCGGATCAATCCTCATTCCGGAACAGCGCCTTGCCGCCGTCATTGCGTCCGGAAGCGTCGCGTGCGAGATTGAGTCGGGCTCCCAATTTCTTCTCCATTCCTATTCAGCACCGTTTTCCCATGAATCCTGTCACGATTATTGCGAAAACCCATTTGGACATTGGATTTACCGATTTGGCGAGTGTCGTTACGGAGCGTTATCTGCACGGCTTCATTCGTCAAGCCATTGAAACGGCGGAAGATTGCCGTCGGAGGAATCGTCCGTACCGGTATGTCTGGACGGTTGGGTCTTGGCTTGTGCGTCAATGTCTGGACCGGTTGACGGGGCGGGAGTTGGCGGATTTCGAGGCGGCATTGCGGCGAGGCGACATTGTCTGGCATGCGCTTCCGTTCACGACGCAGACGGAAAGTGCGGGTTTGCCGCTCTTCGAGGTCGGACTCGGCATTTCGAAGGAGTTGGATTCGATTTACGGGCGCAAAACGATTGCCGCCAAGCTGACCGATGTTCCCGGGCATACGCGCGGCATGATTGCGCCGCTTGCTCGCGCGGGAGTCCGGATGTTGCATATCGGCGTCAATCTCGCCTCGCGCGTGCCGGACGTTCCGGAGATTTTCCGTTGGCGCGACAGCCATGGAAACGAAATCGTGGTTGTCTGTCAGAGCGGCTATGGCGGCGAAATCCGGGTTGGCGACAAGCGTTTTAGCGTTTGTCTGACGAATGACAATTTGGGGCCGCACACGCCGGAGCAGGTAGAAGCGCTGGTTGCGCAATACGGCGGCACGGAGGTCGTTTTCGGAACGCTTGACGAGATGGCGCTTGCGCTTTGGAACAATCGCGAGGCGTATCCGACGGTGACCTCGGAAATTGGCGACAGCTGGATATACGGGGTCGGCTCCGACCCTTGGAAGATGGCCCGATTCCAGACGTTGCGCCGCTGGTACGAAGCGTTGCCGGATCCGGCGCCGGCTCTTCCTTTTGCGCGCAAATTGCTTGAAATCGTCGAGCATACATGGGGGCTTGACGAAAAGATGAATCTGTTTGCTCCGTTTCTGTGGGATCCGGAGGAAATCGCCGCGCATCCGCCGGCCGTGCGCCGGATCGAGCGGTCGTGGGCCGAGAAGCGGCACATTCTGAGAGATGCGTTGCGTCTTTTGCCGCAGGATTTGCGCCGGAGTGCGCATGCGGCACTTCGGAGTTGCGCGTTGCCGAAGGCGGTACATATCCGACCGGAGTCTTGCCGGGCGACGGCGCCTGTGGAAAACGAGTCGTTTCGGCTCATTCCCTCGCCACGCCGCGGTTGTGCCGCCCGTTTGACCTCCAAAAGAACGGGCGTCACGCTTCCGTTTCCGGGGCTTTGGCGATGCGAGTCCTTCACCCGCGCCCACTACGAGCGTTTTCGCCGCCGCTATGTCCAGCTTTCGGACGAGCCGTGGGCAATTCACGATTTTCTCAAGCCGGATTTGCCGGTGGCTCCGGCTCTTCGGGAAACGGGTTTTGCCTCGGACGTCGTACGACCCGGGCCCGGGCGCATTCTTTTTGTTTCCCGTGCGCCATCGATGTATGGGGCGTTGGAAACGGAGTATGTGTTGGGAGAGGAAGCCGTGGAGATTGTTTTGCGGTGGCGGGGTAAGCGCCCGTGGCGTGTTGCGCAAGCCGCCTGGCTTTCGTTTTCGGCACCGTCGTTCGATTCGTGGCGGTTTTTGAAACTCGGGGAAGAGGTCGATCCGCTCGATGTGGTATCGGGAGGCGGGCGTCATCTTCATGGCGTGCAGGCGGTCAGGGCGACGGATCCGGACGGAAGGCAGCTGGAAATACACCCGTTGGATGCTGCGCTTGTCGCACCCGGGCGGCCTGCGCTGGTCGACTATCCGAATACGCTACCCGATTTGCGCAAGGGCGTCCATTTCAATCTGCACAACAACACGTGGGGGACCAATTTCCCGATGTGGGTTTCGGATGACATGGCGTTTCGGTTCCGTCTCGTATTCTGATCGCCAAACGGTCTGCGGCACGCGTCCAAACGGGTCGCTCCCGTTTCCCGGTTGTGTTGTTCCGACGCGCCTGGTTTCGTCCGGCGGTCCGGTTGAGATGATTTTGCGTTTTTGCTATCCTTGCGCAAATTTTCAAGGATATTGACATGCTTACCCCAGATTCGAAAATCTATGTTGCCGGGCACCGCGGACTGGTCGGGTCTGCCATTTGGAAAAACCTGCAAAAGCGGGGATATTCCAACCTTGTCGGGAAGACCCACCGGGAATTGGATTTGCTGGATGGCGTTGCCGTCCGCCGGTTTTTCGATGAAGAGCGTCCGGATGCCGTCGTATTGGCGGCGGCTTTTGTGGGTGGCATCATTGCCAATTCGACCTATCGGGCGGATTTCATTTACCGGAATCTTCAGATTCAGCAGAATGTGATCGGCGAGAGTTTTCGCCATGATGTCAAAAAGCTGCTCTTTTTGGGGTCGACCTGCATTTATCCGCGCGATGCCGAGCAACCGATTCGCGAAGAAGCGCTGTTGACGAAGCCTTTGGAGTACAGCAACGAACCGTATGCCTTGGCGAAGATTGCGGGTCTGAGAATGTGCGAGAGTTTCGGGCTTCAGTATGGGTGCGACTACATTGCCGTCATGCCGACGAACCTCTATGGTCCGAATGACAATTTCCACCTGATCAACGGTCATGTCATGCCTTCCATGATGCGGAAAGTCCATTTGGCGAATTGTCTGCGCACGAAAAACTGGGAGTTGTTGCATCGGGATTTGGCAAAACGTCCGATTTGCGGGCTTGCTCCGGATGCCTCGGACGCCGAGATCCTTGCCAAACTCGAAGAACTCGGCATTACGGGCGACACGCTCACGCTGTGGGGAACAGGCAATCCGCTGCGCGAATTTCTCTGGAGCGAAGACATGGCCGATGCATCGGTCCATGTTCTCTTGAACGTCAGTTTTCAGGATACGATCCATTCTGTCGGCAAGGAAATCCGGAATTGCCACATCAATGTCGGAACCGGCAAGGAAATCCACATTCGGGATTTGGCCGCTCTTGTTGTCAAGGCGGTCGGTTACGAAGGAGCGATTGCGTGGGATCACACGAAACCGGATGGAACACCCCGCAAACTCTGCGACGTTTCCAAGTTGCATCGTCTGGGGTGGCATCACCAAGTTGAAATCGAGGATGGCGTTCCGCGCCTTTACGATTGGTATCTGAATTCGCTTCGGTAGCATTCGCTTTCGGGCGGATCGGGTCCGTTTGTTTTCCGCGACAAAGAAAGCCACCGCTGCGCGCAGCGGTGGCTTTTTCGGTGCAAGGGGGCAAATCGAACGCGGCGGGGATCAACCCAGTGCGGTATCCAGCGCCATCATCAGAAGAAATCCGAGAGAGAAGGCGATTGTTCCGATATTGGAGTGTTCGCCTTGCGAGGATTCGGGAATCAGCTCTTCGACCACCACATAGATCATTGCTCCGGCGGCAAGGCTGAGGCAGTATGGCAGCAGCGGCAGGATATGGGAGGCGAGGAGGATGGTCAATAGGGCGCCGATCGGCTCCACGATTCCGGAAAGAACGCCATAGGCAAAAGCCTTTTTCTTGCCGACGCCTTCGGCGTGGAGCGGCATGGAGATGATGGCGCCCTCCGGGAAATTCTGGATGGCGATGCCGATGGAGAGGGCTGTAGCGGCGGCCAGCGTCAGCTCATGGCTTGCCGAAAGAAATCCGGCAAAAACGATACCGACGGCCATTCCTTCCGGCAAATTGTGGAGCGTTACGGCCAGCACCATCAGCAATTTCCGTTGCAGGTGGCTTTTGGGTCCTTCCGCCTGTTCGCTGTTCAAGTGCAGGTGTGGAATGAGTCGGTCGAGCAATAGCATCAAACCGATACCGAGCGCAAAGCCGATAGCGGCCGGTGCGAATGCCCAGCGGCCGAGCTCTTCAGACTGTTGCATTGCCGGAATGAGCAGGCTCCACACGGAAGCGGCTACCATGACACCGGCGGCGAAACCGGTCAGCATTCGCTGGACAAAGTCGGGGAGATTGTTTTTGACGAACAAGACGCAAGCGGCGCCGGCGATTGTTCCCAAGAAGGGGATTAGAATACCGATGATCGATTCAGCTGTCATGATTTTCCAAATCTATTGTTTGATCGTTGGGGAGGGACGTGTTGTCGTTATGGTGGAAAGTATACACTTTTTTGAAAGATTCGAGTGGGGGGTGGCGAGCCGCCACGGGCAATGGCGCGCGGCGGCGCGAGCCGGGAGGACCGGCGGCGCGATGGGGGGCGTGCGGAGGTGCGCACGGGCGGGGTGCGGGCGGTGCGCACGGCAACGGTGCGCACGGGCGGTGCGCACGAAAGGGGCGCTGGCGGGGCGCACGAT
>JAEDLN010000107.1 GCA_016295275.1 Kiritimatiellia bacterium | reverse complement strand
AGTGTTGCCCCGACCGCCTCCCTTACGTTGTGGTGCAATGTCCTCAATACGTTTTTCAGTTCACTTGCAATTGCTCTCACCTTTTTGGTGCTTGCGCATTTTCTTCTGGTTGTGATTGACCGGAAACTTTTGCACAAAACGGTCTCGGTTGTTGTCGGGGAAGAGAGGGTTCTCGGGTATTTGAAATGGGTTCCGGTCATTTCGGGATTGGCCGGCGCATTTGCGCTCTTGTTTTCGGCGCCTTTCTGGTTTGCATCGACGCAGCCCTATCCATACGGGTTCTATCTGTGTTGGCTTCTGTTGAGTTTTTATTTTCTCTTGCAGTACGCGCTTTGCCGTCGTCTTTCGAACCTATACGTGTTTTTCGTGTTGTTCGGTGCCGGCATGGGGCAGGTTCCGAGTTTTGTCGGCTTTGCTCCACTGGTTCTTTTGTATGCGCTTTTTCTGCTTTGGAGCGATGATCGGCTTTCAGTCCGGTCGTTCTTTCTATCGGTCCTTTTGGTGGTCGGGCCGATGCTATTGCTTCTTTCGTGTGAAATTGCGTCGTATTATCATTCGGAAGGTTATCGAATTCTTACGGACGGACATCCGAATTTGTTCAACCTGATCAAAACCGAGGTACTCGGGCTTGTGGTGGGCGTCATCGGCTCGATTCCCCGCGCTTGGTGGTTGATTTTACTCTCTCTTACGGTTCTTCCGTTTTTGGCGGTGCTGATGGTTGCGGCGCGGGCATTGAATGCGCATGAAACGGGGGCCATTGTCGCATTGCACATTGTTGTGGCCATTACCTCGATTCTCGTTTTGCTGGATCTGAGTTTTTCGCCCTGGCAGTTTTACAATGTCGAGTCGCTGCAAATTCTTCCTTACTGCATGGTTGCGCTCACCTTTGGGTATATTATCGCCTGGGTGCAAATGATCATCATCGATTTCTGTTTGAGCGCTCCCGTTTCTTTTCGTCTGCGAACGGCGGTCGTTTTCATTGCAGCACTCTTTCTGGGATATACGGCGTACCACAATTCCGATGACGCGCGTGTTTCCGGTCAACGGTTTGTCCGGGATTACGTTGATCTTCTGCTGGAAAATCTTGAAGGGCGGGACTGGCTTGTGACAGCGACACCACTCGATGAGAACATTCTGATTCGAGCCCATGAGCGGGGAATAGACATCAACATCATCAACCTTTCGAAAGGCAACGCCAAACAATCGACGGTCTCGTTTCGTGAAAAGCTTCCGAGCGTTCGTCTGCAAAACATGTTGGATGTCGGCATGATTCCGCTGATCCGCGAATGGATTTCGGCACGTGATGATGCGGACGAACGTTTGGCCCTAACCGTGTTGCCGGATTTGTGGCATCTTGCCAAATTGGATATTTTGCCAAATGGGTTTTCGTTTTTGGGCATTCCGGAAGGGAAGGCGAAAGAAATTGCCGAAGAGCAACCGATTGATGAAAAGGTACTGAAGATGCTGGATGATTTGGACGAAGCTTTCCGGGAGATTCCGGAAGATGCCTATTCCCGCATCCTCTTCAATCAGAAAATCATCCGTCGGGCCGCCTCGTTTATTGCAAACAATACGGGATTTCTTTTGCAGCAGGTCAATCGGCGGGAGGAAGCATTCCGCGTGTTCGATCGTACCGTGGCCTTCGATCCGGACAATGTATCTGCCATGTTGAACTGGGCGAACATCGTCCATCAAGACGGACATACGAATCGTGTGGAAGCGGTCAATAGGGTTCTCGCCGATTTCCAGCAAAAGGGGACAACGCCGCCGAACATCTGGAGTCTCTCTTCGTCCTTTGGGTATGTTACGAATCCGCAGGCATTTATGAGTTTAGGCTGGACATGGGCCCAGTCCGGCAATTCGGAGCTTGCGTTGCATTCCTTGAAGTATGCCGAAAAGAGTGCGGATCCCGTCAATCGCAATCGGATTCGCAGTATGATGGCCGAGGTATATTTGCAATCGGGCGATACGGTTGCTTCGGAAGGCAACTATCTACAGGTTCTGGAGTCCGATCCGGTCAATCCGAATGCCTTACTTGGTATTGCGCATGTCTGCATTCAAGACGGACGTTTCCAAGAGGCGCGCAATTATCTGTTGCGTGCGAGTGGCGCAGGGGTTCCGGAGGATCGAATTTTGTTTGAGTCCGCCGCTTTGGATTTGATTGCAGGCAATCTTGATTCGGCCCGTGTTCAGACGGAGCGTCTGCGGGAGATCGATCGGGAGAATGCGAGCGTGTACGTGTTGCTCTCTCTCATCCACTCCCAGCGCTATGAAATTGCCAGTCAGGCAGGCAATCAGGAAGAACGGAAGCTGGCACTGGCGGATATGGTGAAAGTCTCGGACGAACTGATTCGCATCAAGGGAGAAAAAGATTTTCAGGCATTATTTACGCGTGGAAGAACGCGTGTTTTGTCGGGACGCTACGCCGAAGCACGTGAAGACTTTGCGAAAGCAATCATGAATGCGAAGGGGGTGGATGTCCTGCCGGTCATGGACATGCTTTTGCGCATGGACTATGCTTTGAGCGACAAGATTTCCGCCGTTCGTCATGCCCGTGAAATCGTCTCGCGCAAACCGGACCATTCCTTTGCCAACTACATTTTAGGCTCACTCCAACTGGAGGAAGAGCGATTCGCCTCGGCGGAAGACTTTTTGGAACGCTCGCTGATTCATCAGCCGAATTCTATCTTTTCCTTGAATGATCTGGCCTGTGCGAAACTTGCGTTGCACAAGAACGAGGAGGCGGAGGTTTTGGTTCGGAAAGCATTGTCGCTAGATGATTCCCAGGCCACGATTTGGGATACGCTTGGCTGCGTATTGATGGCTCGCGAGGACTATGCCGGTGCCCGAGAGGCTTTGGAGGAAGCGGTTTCGCTCGATAAAGAGAATCCGTACATCCATTTGCATTATGCGCAGGCTCTTATGCGCGTTTCCGAGTACAAGTTGGCGGCGGAAATCGTTCGCCGGATTGGTGTTGTTTCCGACAACTTCTCCTCCGCCAACAAACGTGCTTTGCGGGAAATCATGAAGGAGTTGGCGGACCGGAATATTCAGTAACGGGAGCATCTACCTTTTCCATGGGACATTCCGTCGTTCCGAATGGAATGACGGAATTTGCTGTAGGGCGATGGACAGAACAACGATCAACAACGAAAAGCCGGTTTCTTCGGAGAAGAGTCGAATCGTCTTGAAGCCGCGTGTCGGCTTTTTCGATTCGGGCATCGGCGGCATAACGGTTGCGAAAGCCTTTTTGGCGATACGTCCCGATGCGGATGTTCTATATACCGCGGATTGGACCTATTGTCCGTATGGCAGTCGCCCTGAAGAAGAGGTAATGGAACGTGCGCGGAAACTGACGAACGATTTGGTGCGGCAAGGATGCAAGATTATCGTTCTGGCTTGCAACACGGTTTCTGCGGTTGCTTTGAAGTCATTGCGGACGCTGTTCCCGGAAATTCGTTTTGTCGGCATGGAACCGGCGGTAAAGCCGGCGGCCGAACAATCGCGCACGGGGGTTATTGGCGTATTGGCCACAGGACCGACACTTCGTGGAGAGCTCCTCTCGAAGACGGCCTCGCGCTATGCAAATCATGTTCGTATTCTTCGGTCGGAAGGGACCGGTTTTGTCGAGCTGGTTGAATCCGGCAAGGTTCATACGCCAGAGGCAGAGCAAACGGTACGCAGCGTTTTGGAGCCGATGCTGGAGGCGGGCTGCGATGTCATTGTCCTCGGGTGTACGCATTTTCCTTTTTTGTTGCCGGTTTTTCGTCGTATTGCGCCAGAAGTGCTGTTTTTGGATCCGGCAAAAGCTGTAGCGCGACGCATTGCAGCACTATACGATGAATTGGCGGGATGACTTTCCGCATTGAGGAAAAAATACGCCTGGTTTCTCGTGAAACCAGGCGTATCCGCTGCTCCCATAGAAAGAAAGGAGGAAAAAAACAATGGGAGTGCTCGGAAAATCAGTCACGTCCTCTTCGGCTTAAGATCCTCAGGATCGTAAGGAAGAGATTTACAATGTCGATGTAGATGCCAGCGGCAACGGAAATGGCATTGCAGGTTGTTTTTGGAATCGCAGAGGAACGCCCCCAATCGACGCCGATATAACCGCAGAAGATGAGCAAGACGATCCAGTCGAGAACGGGCGGCATCGTTTGACGTAAAATCAAGCCGCCAATCAGTTCGAATGCAATCACGAGAAGAAGCGATATCGTGAGAATCGGGAGAATTCCCCTAAAGAATTTTGGAAATGAGCTTCCCAGGATCATCATGCAGAGCGTAATGCCTCCGGTATAGAGGATGGTCGTTTGCAAAATGGACTGATAGACCGTCGGGTTGGATAGTTCAAGGGAGAGAATCGCGATCTTGACCGCAAAGCCGAGCGGGAGGACGAGCAGATTGTATCCAATAAAAGCGGGAAATGGAGTTGTTGCCTTTTCGACCATTCGGATTCCGGAGAAAGCCAGCACAAAATAGGCAATAAAAAAGAGAATGACCCGTCCCGGCGTTGATAGAAAAGAAATTGGGGCGAATTGAACGATGAGATAGTTCACGAAAAATCCCCAAAAAAGGGTCAGCCCGAGTGTCAAATGAAATCGAGACTCGGAAATTTCGCATCCCGGAGAGGTTGTGAGCGTCCGTTGAAAAACATTCGTTGTCATAGGAGGACTGTTCTATTGATGGATGAAGTAGGAGTACCGGTACGGAGAAAGAAATCAGACGTCTTCAAAGAGTTGACCGCGGACGGGAATATCGACACGGCGGATACCGACCTCTTCGACAAGGTTTTTTTGATTGGCGAGACAGAATTCCGGTTCGCCATGAACGCAGAAGGCGCGTCTGACGGATGGACCGAGTGCTTTCGCATATCGGATAAGACCCTGGCGGTCTGCGTGTGCAGAAAGCCCGTTAATGGTAAACACGGTCGCGCGCAGGTCGTATTCATCTCCGTAAATCTTGACGGGAGTAACTCCTTCGACGAGGCGGCGACCAAGGGTATTCTCCGCCTGAAATCCGGTAATCAAGACAAGGTTAAGCGGGTCTTGAATATTGTTTTTCAAATGGTGCAAAATGCGTCCCCCCTCGCACATGCCGGAAGCGGAAATGATGACGATGGGACCTTTTATGGAATTCAGTGCCATCGAATCTTCCACCGTCTGGGTGAAATGCAAATTCGGAAAATCGAATGGATCTTCGTCGCGTGCAGCGATTTCCTGCGTTTTTTCGTTAAACAGATTCGTGTGGCGACGAGTAATTTCCGTTGCTTTTGCAGATAAGGGAGAATCCACGTAAAAAGGAATATTCGGAATCGCTCCCTTCCGGGTGAGTTGGTGTACGATCCAGAGAAGTTGCTGGGTTCGTCCGACAGCGAAAGAGGGGATGATCAGCTTGCTCTTGTGTTGGCAAATGAAACTGACATAATCCTTGATCCGACCTTGGATATTTTCACGCGTGGGATGATCGCGATCTCCGTAGGTGCTCTCGGTAATCAGAACATCGACATTAGGGACAGGTTCCGGATCTCGAAGAAAAGGCGTATTCCACTGTCCGATATCGCCGGAAAAGAGAAGGCGTCTCGATTTACCCAATTTCTGATAGTCGAGAGCGATGCTGGCGGACCCGAGAATATGTCCGGCGTCGTAGAAGGTGGCTTTCAGATCGAGTCCCGGGACTGGTGAAAAGACTTCTCCGTAGGGGATGGGGCGCATCAGGGAAATCGTATTTTCGACGTCCTTTTGATCGTAGAGAAGTTCAAATGGATTTTTTCCTTGGCGGATTCGTTTTTTATTGACATATTCGACATCTCGCTCTTGGAGGAAGGCGGAATCGCGCAGCAGAATGTCGCATAGTTCTTTGGTTGCGGGCGTCGTATAGATTGGACCTTTGTATCCGGCGCGAACAAATGCAGGAAGCCGCCCGCTATGGTCGATATGCGCATGGGAAAGGATAATGGCATCGATTTCATGCGGAGGAAAAGGCATTGCGCGGTTGGCTTCGAACGATTCTTTTCGATGTCCTTGCATAAGACCGCAATCCAGCAGAATCCGGTGCCCGTTGTATTCAACGGCGTGCATGGAACCTGTGGTCGTTTGCGCCGCTCCGATAAATCGTAGATTCAACATAGCCTTATCCTCCTGTTCTGATGCGTAAGGAACTCTCCTTCCTGCACTCACGAGTGTACTGCCAGCGCTTTCGATTTGCAACCTTTTTTTTAAGCATGGTTTTTTCCTGAAAGTTGCAGAACGCAATGGCGCACCCCGGCGCACAGCTCGGCCAACAAATGCGCTTGCCAGAGAAAACGCTCCCAGTGACGTTTGTTCCGATAAAAAGACGTTTTCTTTGACGTTTCCTTTTTCGAGTACCCCTGTCGATTTCATTCTTGCTTGTCGTTTTAAGATCGTGGTAGAATCCGCATCGTGAAAACGATACATTTTATACCCCTTTTTTCTTTTCTGTTGCTTACGGGAGCAACGTTTGTCCGAGCGGAAGAGGCGCAAGAACTGGCGGTTCCGGTCGTTACGACTGAGAAATCGGATCCGATAATCGTTCCGCAGGAGACTTTGCAGGAGCTCCGTGTTGCCACCTACAATGTCGAGAACCTCTTTGACGCAGAGGTTAATCAACCGATCAATCCCGCTACGGGGAAACCCGGGGACATCGAGTTTTCGGCGCAATCATGGCGTCGTTGGACACCGGAGCGTTACCAGACGAAGATCGAACGGCTTGTCTGGGTCTTGGATAAAATGAGACCCCACATTTGTTTTGTCCAGGAGATTGAAAACCGCCGTGTGCTTGAAGATCTCACGGATGCGCTGTGGCAGAAGGCAGGCTGGGATTTGCGACATATTGCCCATGCCGATTCCCATGATCCGCGCGGGATTGATGTGGCGATTCTCTCCCATTTTCCAATTCGTTCGCTTTCCTATCTTCCGTTAGCCGGTCGGCGCGGACAGCTTGTAGCCGAGATGGACGTTGATGGCACGCGTGTCATTGTCGTCGCCAATCACTGGAAATCGCAAATCGGCGATGCAACGGAAAATCTCAAGATTCGGACGACGGAAGCCAAGCGACTGCGGGCGGAATTTGTAAAGCAATTGCGGACGGATCCGAATGCCGTCATCATTGCCGGAGGCGACTACAACGAAGATTTTGACGGTCCTGCGATTTGCGTTGGCTTGAATCCGGCATTTTCACGAGCGGAGGCCTTGCATTCCCTTTCGAATCCGGTTGAGAAGGTCCTCCCGTACAATTTGATTAGCGACATTCCTGTCGAGAAACGCGGTTCCTACTTTTTTGCACGTACGAAAAAATGGGATACATTTGACGGGTTGTTCGTTACGCCGGCCATGTTGCGTCCGCTTGATCAGCCGGGACCGCTGTGGCGTGCGGAAAATCCAACGAATACGGTGACATTCCGTCTTCCGGAGATGGAGTTTTCGAATGACAAACGTCCGAATTCGTATCGGCGTGTTCGTGTAAAAGGTCAAGAGGAACGGTATTATACGAGTGGTTTTTCGGATCATTTTCCGATTTTAACAATCCTTCATCGCTACAAGCCCGAAGAACCGAAAGCGGTCACAGAGGAAGCAACCGAAGGCTCCGCGGAAGCGGTGCCCGCCGAAGCGCCTGCGGCAGAGGCTCCGGCGGCAATTGAGCAGTCGGCAGACGGCGCTGCGGAAGCGGCGTCCGAAGCGCCTGCGGCAAAGGCTCCGGCGGTAATTGAGCAGTCGGCGGATGGCTCCGCGGAAGCGGTGCCCGAAGCGCCTGCGGCAAAGGCTCCGGCGGCAATTGAGCAGTCGGCAGATGGCGCTGATGAAGCGGTGCCCGAGGCGCCTGCGGCAGAGGCTCCGGCGGCAATTGAGCCGTCGGCGGAAAGCGCCGCGGAAGCGGTGCCCGAAGCGCCTGCGGCAGAGGCTCCGGCGGTAATTGAGCAGTCGGCAGAAGGCTCCGCGGAAGCGGTGCCCGAAGCGCCTGCGGCAGAGGCTCCGGCGGCAATTGAGCCGTCGGCAGAAGGCTCCGCGGAAGCGGTGCCCGAAGCGCCTGCGGCAGAGGCTCCG
>JAEDLN010000106.1 GCA_016295275.1 Kiritimatiellia bacterium | reverse complement strand
CGAGCCGCCACGGGCAATGGCGCGGCGGCGCGATGGGGACATCGCGCCCTACCGCCAAGCCGCACGAGAGGTGCGTACGGCAACGGGGCAGAGGCGGCGCGAGCCGGGAGGGTGGCGAGCCGCCACGGGCGGTGGCGCGGCTTAGCGGGGTTAGGGGCGGGCGATACGGCTCAGCAGAATACGATCGAGCGGGCAAAGCGGAAGCGTTGCCGCTTCGTCGGCATTCAGCCATTGCAATGCGGAATGTTCGAGAGCCGTCGGTGTGCCGTCGGCGATGCGGCAATCGAGCAGCATGAGGTGAAGCGTGCGCGTGCCGTCGGTTTCGGTGGCATCGGCGCAAATGGCATTGGCTTCGAGCGTGACGGCGAGTTCCTCTTGGCATTCGCGCACGATGGTCTGGCGTGTCGTTTCGCCCGGCTGCAATTTGCCGCCCGGGAATTCCCACAATCCGGCGTGGTGTTTTCCGGCGGGGCGGCGGCAGAAGAGCATGCGGCCGTCTTTGCGCACGATTTTGGCGGCGACGACCTCCAGCCGGCGCGGCGGCATTTCGGGAAAATGCCCGTGCAGGTCGATTGTTTCGCCGGCGCGGAAGGAACGGGGCATTTCGCTGCCGTCCGGCAGGAGGATGACGATTTCGGCGGCGCGGGCGGCGGAAATGCGGGCATGGAAGGAATCTGCGGTCCAATCCAGATCGACGGTAAGGCCTCCGTGCGTCCGCAAGCCGGAGACGGAACCCTTGGTCCACATGCGTGGAAAGGCCCCGAAAAGGACGAGTTTGACGGCACCCTCCGGCGTCCGGCGGTGGCTTTGTACGAACATTTCGCCGATGGCGGCGGCGATGCCGAAATTGCCGTCAATTTGGAAAGGCGGATGGGCGTCGAAGAGATTCATGTAGATGCCGCCCGCGCCGTTGCGGGCCGGTTCGCGCAGGTGGAGGAGTCCGCCCAGACTGCGGAGGGCGCGTTCGGCATCGCCGAAGCGGACATGGAGTGCGGTCCGCCAGCCCATTGCCCAGCCTGTGCTGAAATCGCCGCGCGCGTTGAGGGAAAGCCGTGCGGCTTCAAAGCATTCGGGATTCTTTTCGGGGGTCCATTCGGCGGCGGGATAGATGCCGTACAGATGCGAGACGTGGCGATGGAGCTGTTCCCATTCGCGAAATTCCTCATTCCATTCGAGGAGGCGTCCGTCGGAGCCGATTTTCGGCGGCGGCAGGCGTCGGAGCGTTTCCCGGAAGGCGTCGGCCCACGGTTCGGCGTCGCGTTTCAGGACGGCGCCCGTTTCCAAGGCCGATTCCAGCGTTTCGCGGATAATGCTCAGGTCCATCTGCGAGCCGGACGAGCTGGCGACGCCGGCTCCGGTGTGCGGATCGACAAAGCGGTTTTCCGGCGAGATGGAGGGACAGGTGGTCTTGAAGCCGTCCGATTCGACGAGATAATCCTGAAGAAATTGCGCGGCTTCGAGCAGGATATCGAAATCGCGGGCGAGGATCGTCGCATCTGCGCCAAATCGGTAGCGGTCGGCGATATGGCGGCAGAGCCATCCTGCGGCAAGCGGCCAGATTTTGTGGGTTGCGTTTCCGCTGGCGGGCTCCGTGAAATGCCAGATATCGGAATTGTGGTGGAGGCACCATCCGGAGGCGCCGTAGAGCCGGCGTGCCGTATCGCGTCCGGCCGGCATGAGATCGCGCAGGAAATCGAACAGGGGTTCGACGCATTCTGGGAGGCCCAGTTGTTCCGCGGGCCAGTAGTTCATCTCCGTATTGATATTGGTCGTCAGGTTGCAGCCCCAGGCCGGATGGAAGGAGTCGTTCCAGAGGCCTTGCAGATTGACGGGGCGCGAGCCGGCGCGGCTGGATGAGATGAGCAGGTAGCGGGCGAAATTGAAGAGGAGGGCGGCAAGGGAAGGGGCGAAGGCGCGTTCCGTTCCGGGGACGTCGCCGGCAAGGAGGCGCCGATCGGTCGGAAGGAGGTCTTCGGGCGTTTCTTCGATGAGAAAGCGCGAGCGGTCGTAGAGCGTCCGGTAGTCGGCCGTATGACGTTGCAGCAGTCGTTCGAAGCCCGTTTTCGCCGCGGCTTGCACGCGTGCGGTCGCGGTGGCGCGGCAGTGCGTGCAATCCTGCGTTTGGAGGGCGGCGTCGCCGGTATCCGTGGCGATGGCGAGAAAGAGATCGGCGCCCTTCCGGAGGCGGAGGCGGATCGTGCCGGCAGCGGTCGGCTCGGCGGAGGCGTCGCCGCCGTGCGGAACGATGCGGAGCGCGAGGGCGAAGACGGAGCCGCTTTTGCCGGATTCGTCTTGCCAAATCAGCTCGTCGTAGCGATTGTGGAACGGGGCATAGCCCTCGAAGAGCAGTTCCCGGGAAGACGGCGTCGTGCAGGTGCCGCGGTTGGGGGAGGCGAACCGCACCTCCAGCACGAAGGGCGCGTCCGATTCCTGTTCGATGCGAAGTGCGAGAATCCGATCGGGATTCGAGACGAAGGCGGTGCGGCGAAAGAGGGAGAAGGAGCCATCCGGAAGCAGGCGGCGTTGGGAGACGTCGGCGCGGGCGCAGGCGAGATCGAGCGAGCGCGTGTAGTCGCCGGCGGGCGTGCCGATGTCCCCGAACCGGAGAAAGATGTCGCCGGCGGGCAGATAGCTCGCGCTGTCGCCGCACGTCATTTTCGTCGAAATGAATTCATGCGCTTCGGTGAAACGGCGTTTCCGGATGAGCGTGCGAGCGGTTTCCAGCCGGGTGCGCCAATCCGGACTCGCATTCCGCCGTTTTCCGACGCCGGACCAGACGGAGCTTTCGTTTAGTGCGATCCGTTCCTCTTCCTCGCCGCCGAAAACCATGGCACCGAGAAAGCCGTCGCCCAAGGGCAAGGCGCCCTCCCAATATGGGGCGGGTTTGTCGTACCACAGATATTCGCACGCTTTATTCATGTTTTTTTTGGGGGGGCGGTTTTTCCGACAGAAAAGGGTATGCGGGGACCTCCGCAGGGAGAGATCCGAACGGGAAAGGAAGAAAAGACTCCTAGAAGAGGCCGAGCTGACCCGAGACGACGAGTTTGTGGCCTTTTTCGATCTCCGGGTCGGACGTATCGTACACGACGAATTTGACGGCGGGGAAGCGTTTTCGGAGGGTGCTCCGGATGAAATCCGCGACAGCCGCGACATTGCCGGGATCGTCATCGGAAAAACCGACGCTGATCGGCTTTCGGGTACCCAGCCGTTCGACCATTTTGAAGATATCCTCGAGGAAGGCGAGGATTGCGAACTGTTTGCGGTGTTCGGAGTTCTGGGGATCGAAGTTGGCGTTTTCCGCGACCTTGCGGATGAAGTCCGGGTTGGAGGCGGCGTGGTAGTGGTTTTGACTGAGGTAGCGCTCCAGGATTTCCGCGTCGGAGAGGCGCTCGTTCAGGCCCGGTTCGTCGTAGCACACCGTATAGCCGCGGAGATTGCGGATCATTTCCTTTTTGTCTTCGGGCGTGAGAATGCGGTCGATGAACAGCTCGACACCTTTGCGGAGTGTGTTCGGGCTGTGTCCGCGCGTCGTGACGATGGCGAAGATCCGACCTTCGCGAAGGGTTTTGCAGAAAGTGTTGAAGGAGGGCGGGTGACGCTTGTTGCCGGAGAGGACCCGGTCGATTGCGGCGTTGGCGTCCTTGAGAAATTTGGATTCGGAGCCTTCGATGTCGCGAAATTCGACAAAGGCCTTTTCCATGTTTCCGTCCGGCGGGCGGTAGTTGAGCGTATCTTTGCGGACAACCGAGAAGACGGCGGTGGAAACCAAGTGCGGCACCCACGATCCGTCTGCGAGCCTCCGTTCCAAATGGATGTACGTCGGCATGTGCAGAATGTTGTCGTCCCAGTCGAAAATGTAGTATTTGAGATCGCGATTGGCGATATCGGGATTGTAATCGTTTGCCGGCATGAGAGATTCTCCTTGAAAAAGAAGAGGGCGAAAACGAATGGTCCGGTCAAGGGGAGGCCGGAGGGGGTTGCGGGGAAAGTCCGTTTGCGGGAGCCGCGGCGGCCGTGGGGACCGCAACGGTGGCGGTCGCGTTCGTTCCGGCGGACCGGTTCGGTGTCGTCGTTGCGGGCGTCTTTCCGAGCTCATTGGTTTCGGAGCCTGCCGCAACGGCCGGATGCGGCACTTCGACGGGGACGTATTCCGGTTGGGAAATCAATTTCGGATTGACCGCCTTGTGGTTTTTGACGGTAACGGAGGCGGTGACGATGGACGGCTCCGCGGAGAGAATGCCGGAATCGGACGGAATGATGAGGCGGACCTGTTGCGTAAACGATTCGGTTTTTCCGTCGACGTTGATTTCGGACGTCGGAATCAAAAGTCCCTTTTTGCCGAAATCGCTCAGTTTCGAATAGGGTCCGTAGAAGGTGACGACAAGCGGAGAGGGCAGCGAGACGGAGGCGGTGGCCTGGAGCGGCTTCCCGCGCAGGACGGGGAGGGTGACGATATTGGTCGTCACGAGTTTTGCCATGTGCTCGTAGGTTACGGAGATTTTTTCCGGGATGATGGAATCCACGCGAAGTTTTCCGATTCCTTTGACGGATTTGGGCGAAAGCTTGATGGTATCGATATGGCTGCAGCCTTCGCTTGCGCAGTTCGGAGTGGGCGAGAAAATCTGTTCCAGGGAAAGAGCCGTTTCGTCGAAGCGTTCGATTTCATCTTTTGAGCCGCGCAGCCAAATGCGAACCGTCTCCGGCGATGTGGAAACGACGACGGTCTTGTCGTTCCGGTTTTGGATATGGAGCGGGACGCGATAATTCTTCTTCTGACCGAAGCTGTGGTGCAATCCCAGGACGATCGAAAGGGCCAGCAGAAAGGACAGAATTTTCAGGTCGCCGTTGCGCCCGAGCGTTTTGGCAAAGAGACCTCCTAGCGTTTCGCAGGTTTTTCGGCCCGCGCAAAGGAGGGCGTCCCGGAAATGCGATTTTCCGGAAAGACCTTGTTTCCAACCCGGGTTCTTCATGTCATGCCGTCTCCTTGATATGCCGGAAGAATGCCTGAAGCCGTTGGTTTTTGACGGGGGTTTCGGGGAAAACCTGATCGAGACACGCTCGGACGATGGCGGCATATTCCGCTTCTTCCAGACCGCGGTACAGATCTCCGTTGCAGGCGACCGAAACGGTGCCGTTTTCCTCCGACGTGACGAGCACGACGGCATCCTGATTTTCCGAAAGGCCGATGGCCGCGCGGTGGCGCGTACCGAAGCTTTCGCGGCTCTGCGCACCCTCGGCGAGCGGAAATACGCATCCGCCGTAGTAGATGAGCGAATTGCGGATGATGATGCCGCCGTCATGAACGGGCGCGCCGGGATAGAAGAGGCTTCCGATGACTTCCCACATGATCGGGAGCGGTTCGGTGAAGCGGACGCCGGTCGTGGTGTACCGTTCCAACGATTCCTTTCGTTCGAGCACGATAATAGAGCCGATTTTCTGTCCGGAAAGCTCTTTGAGAGCGTGGATCAACTGCTCCGATGCGCCGACATGTTGTTTTTCATCCCTTTTTTTGCGGGTGTTGGCGGTGTGGCCGACTTCCTGAAAAATCCGGCGGAGTTCCGGCTGGAAGGCGACAATCAGCAAGAGCGGTATGTATTCGGAAAGCGTTGCAAAAACCCGTTCCAATTCCTCCATGCGGCACAGGCTCGCAATGCCCCATTGCAAAAACAGCAGAATGAGGATGTAAAAAGGCGCACGCAACCCCGGTGTTCGTCTCAGATAGCCAAAAACGAAGTAGATGGGTATCGAAAGAAGAACGGCTTGCAGAAGGAGGAAGAACGTTATACCAAGCACGGTGCAAGAAAGGGTTGCAATTGTCGGCGTACCGGGAGGAGAAAACGAAGGATGGAAAACGGCGGATTTCCGTTCGGCGTCCCATTTCGCGCGGATCGGCGAAAACCGGTCGAAAGACGCGCAAAAACACCGGAAAACCGCAATCGAAAAGAACGGGGGGCACCCTTTGTTCCCTTTTCTCCAAATCGTACAGCAAATTGGGCGTGCGCGCAAGGTGAAAATCGAATTTTTCCCGGATTTTTTTGAAGGGGAAACGATGGAGAAAAAGCGCATTTTTCCGACCTCCGCAACCGGACGGGGTGCCGGATGGGCGCGGCGGGAGTGTCGAATCGGCGAAAAAAGCAGATGCCCGGAAAAAGGCGTTGACGATTCGAATCGGATTTTGTACAGTAATCGACGAGGCAGACTGTCTTTTTCGGGACGTCTCCTCGAACATTCACTTCGAAAACAAACATCATCAACTATGAAAAAAGCACAACTCTTTGCGGGTTTTGCCCTTTTTGGCGCTCTCGCAATGTCCGCTTCCGCGGCTGAGACTGCTTGGTGGTCGGTCGACTTTGCCGGCAAGACCATCGAACAGATTACCAATGCGGCGGATCCCGCCTATGCGACCGGTCAGTTTGCGCGCGATGCGGAAGCCGATCAGTCTGCCATTGTCGTTTGGGACAAAGAAGATGCCCATGTCGGCACCGAGGTTCTCAAGCTCGATACGCAGGGAACTGATCTTTCCTGGACGCCTGTAGCCGCCAGCGGCACCTACAACACCGTCTATATCGATTCCGACATCTACTTCGTCGGTTCCGATACCGAGCCGTCCGCCGCTCAGTTCGATTCTGCCGAAGCTCCGGTCCAGACCGCCATCTTCCTGAAGAATACGACCGACGATCAGGGCAATGTCACGGCTTCCACGCTGTGCGCCTATTCGTTTGATATCGAAACCAGCGCCAATGTCTGGCGCGAACTCCCGAATGCCGGCATTGCCGACAACAGTTGGGCGCACATCCGCGTCACCGTCGATTATTCCGGCGGCGATCCGACGTTCTCCGTCTTCGTGGACGGTGTTCGTCAGGGCGATGCCAACGGAACGACGTCTTTCACGATTGCCAACCCGGGCTCCTTCGAGGGCGCCACCCTGCGCAAGCTCAACTCGGTCGCTTTCCGCGGCACAGGTGCGGTCGACAACTTTGCCGGCTCCTTCGAGGACAAGCAGGCTGTCACCTACACGCTTGCCAGCACGACCTATTTCGATGGCACCGTCACTGAAGAAAAGGGATATGCGATTGATCCAGTCTCCATTCCGGAAGGCACGGCTTCGATTACGCTTACGATTCCGAAATTCTGCGGCGTTGGCACTAGTGAAACGGAACCCTTTACCGGTACGATCAAGAAGCTCATTCTGACCAATATCGATGGATCGGTTGAGGAATTCACCTTTGAAGTTGATCTCAACTCCGAAATGTTTGATACGACTGTGACGAGTGGGGATGCTTCGCGTTGGGTCATGAACGAAATCAATATGGATATTGTCTATACGACAACCGGCATTTCCGCCAATCCCGCGAATGTAGTCGTCTACTACGAGAGCGAGGGCTATACGCCTCCGTCCGCCGATCCGATTGTTCCGTCGATCTCCGGCGAAGGTCTCCCGGACGGAACGGCTCCGGTCGAGCTGACGGCAGACAACTCCTTCGTGGTTCGCTTCGTGGCTCCTGAAGCCGGCGTTACCTACACGCTCCAGGCCGCAGGTGCAATCGGTTCCGCATTTGCCGATACTGTGGTCTTCAAGACCTCTTCGGAAAGCGGCGAAGTGATCGAGCTCGTTGCTCCCCCCTCGGAAGAGCCCTCTCAGTTCTTCCGTGTGAAGGCTTCTCGATAAGCCAATCTCGCAAACATCGCGTTTGCGCAAAAACCGTCCCGGTTTCGGGGCGGTTTTTTGTTTTATGGCACCGCCGGGACCGGGAGTTCCGGCGGGCGATGGCGTGTGGGTAATGGCGGCGTGCGATTATTGCGTTCGAATATTGCCGTGTACCCGCGCGTGCGAATATGCGTGCGTAATGGCGGTAGGGCGCGATGTCCCCATCGCGCCGCCCGGGTAATGCGCGTGCGAATTTTGCGTGGGTAATGCGCGATGTTTTTAACACAAAGGGGCACAAAGAGCTTTTGAGCGGGATGTATAGAAGCACAAAGTTTTTAAGGGTTTCTTCGGGCACGCTTAGAAACCAAAAAATACTCAGTGAGGCTGAGCCTTTGTGTTCCTATCCCTTCACCGTAATGGTCTTTGTGTTCCTTTGTGTTC
>JAEDLN010000105.1 GCA_016295275.1 Kiritimatiellia bacterium | reverse complement strand
GCGTGCGAATTTTGCGTGTGTAATGGCGGTAGGGCGCGATGTCCCCATCGCGCCGCCGGGTAATGCGCGTGCGTAATGCGCGTGCACCCTGCCGCGTGTGTAATGGCGGTAGGGCGCGAGCCGGGAGGCGTGGCGGATCGCCACTCGCGCCCTGCTGATTCGTGTCAAAAAAAACAATGAGCCAATCAGTCCAGAAAGAAGGATTCTGCGACTGTGACGGAGACGAACAACGCAGCGGCGTATTATTCGTTGTTCCGATTGGTGAAGTTGGTCCGTTTTTCTTCTTCTTCAATCGACTCTTGGCAGAAAATGCAATAGAGCGCTTGAGGATGAGCGTCCAAGCGTCCGCGTGGAATTTGTTTCCCGCAACATTGGCACTTTCCGTACGTACCTTCTTCCATTTTTCGAAGCGAAATTTGAATTTGCTTGGAGGAATCTTCGCTCATGGAGGCTTTGCGGAGCTCGGTCGTTCGGGCGATATCGTCTCCCCCAAGCTCCTCGCGTCTATCGTCATCGAAGCGGACAAGAGATTGATCTTGGAGGGAGCGTGACTTCCAAATCAGGCGTCCATCGTCTTTTTGGAGGAGTCGGCGGTATTTCTCGATTTCTTCCGGGGTCAAAGGCGGTTCTTCGGGAATTTCCTCGAAATCGTCATCGAAGTCGAGAGTCGGATCGACCGGGGGAAGCGTCGTCTTAGAAGGAGTCTGATCGGCGACGGGTTTTTCCTCCGTCGGCTTTTTGTCGGGGACGGATTTCTTCTTCTTTTGCTCGGCCTTTACGGGCTGTTCCTTTTTGTCGACGGGCTTTTTCTCGGTCGGCTTTTTGTCGGGAGCGGATTTCTTCTTTTGCTCGGGCTTTGCGGGCTGTTCCTTTTTGTCGACGGGCTTTTTCTCGGTCGGCTTTTTTGCCGGGACAGGCTTCTTCTTTTGCTCGGCCTTTAAGGGTTGTTCCTTTTTGTCGACAGGCTTTTTCTCGGTCGGCTTTTTGGCGGGGACGGGCTTCTTCTTTTGCTCGACCTTTGCGGGTTGCGTTTTTTTAGAAGAGGCTTTTGGGGGGAGATTTGCCTTTTTAGGGGCAATAGGCTTTGTAGACTTCACTTTTTTTGCGGGCGCCTTTTCAGGGGCGGATTTAGGGGGTGTAGCCTTCGAGGGAGTTGCCTTGATTGGGGAAGAGATTCCAGACTCGCTTTTTTTCGAACGGACCGGCACGCACTTTTTCGGCTTTGCAGGAACAGTTGATTTCATTTCTTTGCGAGCTTTTGAGTCGGCGGCTTTCGTATAAAGGAGGCCGGGAAGCGAAACCTTACGGCGTTTGGAACCGTCAACGTTTTTTTTCTTGTTTTCAGGCATGGTTCATTCCTCCCTTTGTTGCTGAAATGAATTGAAATAAACGAAATTTTAACGGGGCTGGATTGTACAATACAAGGAAGAAAACTGTCAATGATCCTTTTTTTCTCACCCTTATCCCGGATTTTTCCGGGATAAGGATGAACGCTTCAACGGATTGACGCCGAGCACCCGATGTGCTTAAATCCTTCCTTGTTGACAGTAATTCCGCCGAGGCAACAATATTGTAGCCGGTTCTAGTCAAGCGAATGCATTCGTCACAAAGTCTGCACAACCACAAAACAAACAATGACGGCAATACGCTTTCATCGCAAATTGAAAACTGCCCTCTTGTCGGCGACATCCGTTCTCGTTCTTGCGGGAGGGGCGCTTTTTTTTTGTGACCGACTTGGACGCTCGCAAAGTCCCAATGAGGTTGCCATCTCTTGCCGCAACGGCGATGTCGTGCGTTTCCAGCTTGTTCAGGGGACGAGCAACATTCCTCTCGACTACGTCTTACGAGAGCGCAACCCAAGCGCGAAACAGAAGCGCGACCCCGTCTCGATTCCGACGTTCTGGATTGCCGAGGAACTGGTGACGGAGGGCCTGTTTGCGGACGTAATGGGACGCCCGGTCCGCGAGGGGCGCCAGCGCGGACAGATTCTTTCCGACATCGAGTGGGCGGAAGCGTTCGAGTTTTGTCGGCAATTCACCGAGCTCTATACCGGACAGATGCCGGAGGGCTGTTTCGCGACTCTCCCGACGAACCTGGAGTGGGCCCATGCGATGGACGTCCTCGGCAGACCGTCCGCCTTTATGAACGCGCCCGTCGGCGCCTTCCTCTTCATCGGCAACCCCGACGGCGGCTTTCTCCACACGATCGGTTCCTTCGTCAAGGATCATCCCGCCGACGAGAAGAATCTCGATGCGGCGTTCGATTTCGCAATCATCGGAAAGCGGCAGGAAATAGAGTACGTCGGCGTGCGCCTCGTCCTCTCGAACTGGACCGGCGGCCAGGTCGAATCCAAGGGAAAGCCCGTTGACAACGCCCAGGTGAGTCGCGGCGTCGTTCTTCTCCAGCACGGGTTGTTCGACGAGTCACAGTCGATGCTTGAATCGGCTCTGGAAAAGGGCATGCTCTCCGATGACGAACGGAAACGCGCCGAAGACGCCCTGGCCTTCGGAAAGGAGCATCGGGAATACGACATCGAGGACTGGGGCGGTCTCGTCAAACGGGCGATGGATTATGCGGAGAGTCATGGCTTCCGCACCGATCCGTTCGCCGAACTCTGGAACGCTCCGGAGCTCTTGGGTCAATTGGCGGGAGTGGGCGAACTGGCGGACTATGCGGTTGCCGGCATCCGCGGGAAATGGATGCGGATCGGCGATCTGCCTCAGTCCGTCCGCGCGGAACAGTCCGTCGGCGAGAAATACGATCTGCTGGTTCTCGCGGGCGGTTCCGTGGAGAGCCATTCGTATACGATTTCGGATGACACCCGGGTGCAGGTCCTCGAGTGCGACTTTTCCGGCGACGGGCGAACCGATCTCGTTGTGGAAGAGTTCGGCAGTGTGGGGTCGATCGGCTACAGTTATGGATTCTGGGAATCGCTTCCTGATGGTTCCTATGTTTGCCGGAAGTCGCTACAGGTCGTCGGCCTGTGTGCGCTGCCTTCAAAGAACGGCGGCGCATGCGGATTCGTCACGATAGAGAAGTATTCCAACCCCGTGCTGGTTCCGAGACTGCTGACGTTCCGCGACGGAAAGGCAGTCCACGAATGGATCGGAACAAAACCAGTCTTCATGTCGGACGCCCATGAGGATCGTCTTTACCTCAATGCTCCGTTCATCGGGGCAGGATACGGCATGGGCTGGAAATTGCTGGAGGGAAGCTACGGCATCTTCTTCCGGCCTCTCTTCTGGGTATGGGAGCCGGGCTCGGTCCAGGGGTTTCCCTAGACAATGCGGGAAAAGCGAGAGTAGCATTTCGCCCACCCCACATTCAAGCCGACAACAAGTTTCCTTATCTGGCCACGCAAGGAATCAAACAAGATTCCCTGCGTGGAATACTCCCACTCCGTCGGCCCTCGTTGTTGATTGCGATCCATTGCCGCCGCGCCGAGCGTCAGGAATTATATAGAAGGGTCTGACCCTGTAAGGCTTATGGAGGTTAAAAATAGAGCCGTACTTAAGATTGTTGAATGTGAATCATTGGAAGAAAACGTTTGTTATACGAATTGGGTTCTTGAACGCGGTTTTATTGAATTAAAGGCAAAAGAACATGTGGGATATAGTGCTGCATGGAAGTATCATTGCACGTATGAGAAAGAGTATGGACAAAAGCCAGAGAATTTAAAGCCGAATCGAATACTTAATGCAGAAGAGGAATGAGATAATGAAAACAACCCTATTTTTTCTTCTTTTTCTGAGCGTTGCATTTGGTCAAACAGAAAAGATCAAAAGATTTGACACGATTTCGGACGAAGGAAGACAGTATATCATTCGGGCTTTGGTACGAGAAATCGAAGATTCCGAGATTCTGATTTTCCATTTGCGGAAAGATGAATTCGATCGAAAAGATAGTGTTATGGATGGAGAAATCTACATAACATTGGGATGCTTTGCGGCTCGGGTCTGTTGTTTTTTGAAAGGAGAAATGACGGTTAAACCTTATGATGTTGGATATCTCTATGAAGGGGATTTATTCAGAGGGGGAATATGGGTTGCTACTTCCCATTCCGGTTTTCCTCCGGCCTATAATTCATTTTTGAGGCATGATAATTTGGTTCGCCTCATCTTTGTGAAAAGACAACGAACGCCACTTAAAGACTGTTTGAAAGGGGGACGAACTTTCTTTCCTGCATTATGCAAGGAAGTGGAAACCCTTTCCGGCGAGGCGTTTATTCAGAAGTATGGTCTTGAATCCATTTTTTCGAATCGGGTTTTCCGCACGCTGGAAGGTTGTGTATTCCATGTTGATTATTCGGTTCCGGAGTTGCCGGTAACGAAGATGATGGTGATGAACAATTCCGTATACGGAAGTAAAGCTTCTTCTAGAACACTGGCATGGAGTGGGCTGATTCATCTCTCGCCGGAGGAGATATCGGAGATTGTGTATATAGCGTATCGGATGGACAAGAAATCGGGCGGACACAAGGCGTACATGGAAGCGTGTGCCCGAGAGCCGAAGGTCTTGTTGCCGATGGACGAGAAGAAGCCGGTCTTCAAGACGACCATTGGCATTGCCTTACGGGATGCGTTGCGCAAAAAGGCGGAGGACGAGAAGCAGAAAGCCGCAAAGGCGGCTGCCAAGTAGAATCCGCCGCCGACAAATATCGTTCAAAGGGTAGAACCGCAGAAGCCCAGGAAAAAGACGGCTCATCAACTCCGTATTGAGCAAATGCAAAAGCGGATTGCTCTTTTGGGGGATGGTTATCCCGGTGCATTGCTTCTGTATCCGGAGAGTCCGGAGCTTCGGGGGCAGATGTCGAAGTACGGTCTCACGGCGGGATATTTCCAACGCTCGGAGCAGGAAGACGGGATTCGTCAGTCGTTCAGCCGGATGTTTCCCACCAACTCGTTACCATACCTTTTATATTCACCGAAGCCGAGCCGGGAGCCGGTTCCGTTGGTCGTTTACTTTGGCGGGAATGGCGAGCATGGAACCAATTTGGTCGACCAGTTCCGTCAGCCCCTCGTGTTCGAGAAGGTCACGAGTCCCGAGTTTCAGCGTCGGCATCCGTGCTACTTGTTTGCTCCGATGCTTCCGAAGGATTCCACATTTGGCGGAACTACTCAAGGAGGTCCGAATCCGCTATCCAAATTGACCTGCGATGCCTTATACGAGGTGATTCGGTCGCTAAACAATCCTCCGGTTGATACAAATCGGTTGTATGTGACGGGTTTGTCTTATGGCGGGATGGCGACGCATCTGTTGCTTTGGCTTTATCCCGGGAGATTTGCCGCGGGAGTTCCGGCAGAGTACATGGTGGTGGCATTAAAGGTGCCGACACCGGCACCGAATTGTTGGTTTTTGTGCAACGAGGGCGGAGATGAGTTCCGGAAAATGCGGAAAAAGAATGCAGCCGACAACATTAAAAATGTTCGCGAGGCCGGAGGGGATTGTCGGGTATCGTTCTATCCCTCTTCGAGTCATGATGCATGGAAGAAGGCATGGTTGGAGGATTCGGTATGGGATTGGATGTTCAGCAAGACGGCGGATGGCCGTCCGGTTCCCCGGCGAGCGGGGCTGTCCCCGGCTTTGGTTGCTGCGGCTCCCGAACTGTTGCCGGAGGGACGATTCTGCACGGCCAGTGTTCCGGGCAAGGATGCGGCGCATGGCCCGGAGTATGGTGCGGACGGTTTGGACAATACCTGCTATATGTCAGCGGCACCCGTGAAAACGGGCGATTGGTGGATGGTCGATTTCTCGGCACCTGTCACAGGAACAATCGTCCTTCATTCCGGAACGCCTTCCGGAGAGGGGATTTTGAAACTCGGGCGAGTGGAAACCTCCGCCAATGGGACGGTGTGGACGCGCGCGGGCACCTTTTCCGCCAAAACCGGAAGTTGTCGCATTCGTCTGACCGCGCCGATCCGGTATTTGCGCGTTTTACCGGAGAATCGCAATCCGGAGATACTGACATTGCGCAACCTGATCCTAACGCCGTGACGGTGTGGGCGGGGCCGGCCGGAAGGTTCGGCTTCCAGTCTGGACCTTTGGCCCGAGCAACGGGGAACGGGGCGGGAGGGTCGGGAGGCCCTACAGCCAGTTTTTCGTGTGAGCGGGTGGCGGGGAGGAATGCGTTCAATGCGTTCAATGTGTTCAAACGGCAGGGATACGACGTCTTTACACGATATGGGGCGGGGAGGACCGGCGGCCAGTAACCAAGCCTACAACACGCTGATAGCGCGTGAGTGGAAGGAGAGGAAAGGCAAAGGATCAATATGGATAGGTTTGGAACAATACGAACGATGTTGTTGTCTGCGAGGATACGGACATGGCTATTGGCGGGTTTGGCGGTTTGCACGATTCTCCTGCATTTTGATGCGCTCCGGGAGCGGGTTGAAAATGTCCGGTGGGGTTATGGGATATTACGGGAAAAAGGGTTTCATCATGTCAGTCCGCATTTGAATGCTCTGCATGAGATGGCGGATGCGTACTTGTCGCCGGGGACGTCCGTGCATATTTTGACAACTGGGGAGAAAGAGAGGGGGAGTGGGCTTCGTTTTACGCAGCTCCTGTTGGGCTGGCATCAAAGTTTCGAGCCGGTTCGATACGGGCCGAAGGAGACGCTTGGCGAAGCCGGGGCGATTTATGCACCGCGTTTGTTTTTTGAACCTGAGCCGGATGAAAACGGCATTCCGAAGTATGTGTGTGTTTATGAGCGGTATGGATGGGCTTTATGGCTGCATGAGGAATCGTGTCGACCGACCGATGAGGAGCTGGCGGCGCGGCGCGTATCGTCGGGGCGGGAGTTTTTCGGATTGGTTTGTGTCCTTGTGCCGAGTTTGGCCGGGTTTTTGTTTTGGCGGAGATGGACTGGGATATTGGCGGGGGTGCTTCTTCTGTCGATTGGGGCGGGGGTGTATTTGTTGGCGGGAATCCCAATTTGCGTTTGGTCGCTTGGGTTGTGGGAGGCGGGGAGTCTGTCGCTTTTGTATGGGATGCGCCGCATGGGGAGGCGGGAGGAGGAGGTGCCGGAAAAGTCTGCATCGTTCCGGGAAACGAGATACCTGCTTTTATGTGTAAGTCTGTACATGGGGATTATCGGGTGGTTTTGTCTATCGCATGATTTTACGGCGCCGAACGGGCTGGGCGTGTTTGGCGGGCGTGCCGGGCTGTTTTACCGGTTTGGCGGGGTTCCGGAGGGGTTGTTTACGGATTGCGCCTATCGCTTTTTGGAGCCCGCGTATCCGCCGGGGCTCGCGATGCTCATCCTCTCGCAGTTTGGCTTTTCAGGCGGGTGTGCGGAGCGGTTTCCGCAGTTGTTGACGGTGCTGGCGATGGGCGTGCTGCTGTATTGGCTACTCCATGCCGCTCGCGGGTCGGTCGGGAAGCAGAGTTTGGTATGGGCGTTCTTTCTGTGTCCGACTTCGCTGGCGGTGGCGACGAATTGTTATGCGGAGCCCTTTATGGTTCTTTGTCTATTGGCGGGGTTGGACATGGTGAGAGGCGGGAGAGATGATTGGTTGGGTTGGGTATTCATGGGGGCGGCCGGGTGGTTCAAAAACGAAGGATTGCTCTATTTTCTGCTGTTGTGGGCGAGTATTCGCATGTGTTCCGGTCGGAAGGCGGCGCCTTTGCGGTGGCTTGTGGCGGGGCTGGTGCTTCCGGCGGTATGGTTTTTGGGGAGTCGCCTGATGGGAGCGGCGCTTTCCGACTATGCGCCTATTTGGACGCCGGATGGACACAAGAGTCTGGTTGCGATAAAAGCCATGGCGATGGAGATGTTTGCGAAACCATGGGAGACGGCGTTTCTGTATCCTTTGTTGGTGGCGGGGGGAGTCGTTCGTCTTGTTATGCTTCGGACATGGAATCGCGAAACCGACGGAGTAACCGCTTGTTTCATTGGACTGAGTCTATTGTCGTTTGCGGGCATTTACGGGCTGAGTCTGGCAGAGGACTTTTCCTGGCATTTGTACAGCAGTGTGGATCGACTTCTTTGGGGGACTGCGATGATCGGGTGGTTTGTGATGGCGCGGGCGGCGGAGGTTGCGAAAGGGGGTAGAATCGGGGATAATCCGGGGCGTGAGGAAACATCAGATGAGCACTGTAAAACGACTGTTATCCTAAAAAGAGCAGTTGGAGCCTGATCCGTGCGGCGCAGCCGT
>JAEDLN010000104.1 GCA_016295275.1 Kiritimatiellia bacterium | reverse complement strand
CACGGCCTCGGGACGATGCGGCGCGATGGGGACATCGCGCCCTACCGCCAGGCCACACGGGCGGTGCGCACGTAACGGGGCACGGGCGGTGCGAACGCAACGGGGCACGGGCGGTGCTTACGCAACCGTATGGCAATTGGATCGCGGGGGCGGGTTACGAATGGTAAATGGTTTTCCAAATGGCTTCGCAACGGCCGCAATTGGTGCAGTTGTTGGCGCAATCGGCGGCTATGCCGCTTGTCGCCCAGTCTTTTGGGAACAGCCGATTATCGACGATACCGGGGGCAAAGGCGTCTTCGTAGTGCGGATCCATGAGGCGGATCAGGTTTCCGTCGTAGCGGTAGGAGGCGTATGCGTTGAGGATTTCGGTGGGATGCGGCGTCCGGCGTGTTGCGAGTTTGATGAGATCGAGCCGTTCCTCCCAGAGGGGGATATCCTCGGGGCGCAGCCAAGTCGAGCGGAGAAAATCGATGATTTTCCGTTCCTTCGTGTAGTGGGTACGGCAGCGAAAGATATCGAAGTCGAATTGTTCGCCGACCTTGCTTTGGCGAATCCGGTTGTGGCCGTGGAGGTTGTCGTGGAAGGTTTGGAAGGGGCACTGTCGAAGACATCCGCTATTGGCTTGTGCGCCGATCAGTTTGCCGTGCTCGTGGCACCATTTGGCAATGGTATCGACGTAGTCGAGATTTCGCTGGTATTCGCGCGAGATGTAGTATTCGTCGAACAGATCGCCAAGGGCTTCGAATCCGATGGTTCCGTGGATCCGCATATTGACGGAGGCGCGGATTCGCACGGAAGGGAAGCGGGATTTGACGATCGAGGCGATAAAGGGGGAGGTGGTTGTGACGACATCGGGAAAAAGCCCTTCCCGGTCCATTTCCCCGAGCGTACGGGTTACGAAATCGGCGAGTTCCGTGCTGACGGAGATGTCGCCGTAGCACAGGCAATTGAAGAGCGTGTCGAGACGGATTCCGTTGTCGCGGCACCAATGGAGATCGGACATCAACCGGGCGCGGACCTCCGGGGTGAATTCCGGTGCCGGGCGGCAGGAAAGGACACCCGGCCAGGCGAAAAAGACTTCTGCGATACGGTCCAACCAGGGGGCGCAAGCGGATTGGAACGGTTCGTTGTAGAAGTGACCGACGGCGAGAGAACGTTTCATGGTCCTCCAAGTGTATCACAAGATGGGAAAAAGAGAAAAACGGCGGGGAGGAGACGGTCCGGGGCGTCTTTGTGGCGGCGGCGGGTGGTGCGCCATACGGGAAGGGGTGGCACAGGGGGCGGTGGCACACGATGCGCCAATGTGTGACAGAGTTGCACAGGAAAACGGCTCAATCGACTGAAATTCTTGTTGGCATGCGGATTGCTTGGTGAGTTGCGTGCCGTCCGGACCGGATCCGGAGAAACGAGCACGATAACCCTTTCAAACAAAATCACGATTCACTCAGGAGACAATCAAATGGGCAAGATTCTTGGAATTGACCTTGGCACGACCAACTCGTGCATGGCAGTCATGGATGGCGGCGAGCCGCAAGTCATCCCGAATGCGGAAGGCGCGCGCACGACGCCGTCTGTCGTTGCATTCACGAAAACGGGCGAGCGCCTTGTCGGTGCGGCGGCCAAGCGTCAGGCGGTCACGAACCCGAAGAACACGATTTTTTCGATCAAGCGTTTCATGGGGCGCCGGTACAGCGAAGTCGCGTCCGAGTGCGCGCTTGTTCCGTATGATGTCGTTGCCGCTCCGAATGGCGATGCGGCGGTCAGCATCAACGGCAAGCTTTATTCGCCGCCTGAAATTTCGTCCATGATTCTGCAGAAGCTCAAGACGGATGCGGAGGCTTATTTGGGCGAAAAGATCACGCAAGCCGTGATTACGGTTCCGGCGTACTTCAACGATTCGCAGCGTCAAGCGACGAAGGATGCGGGACGCATTGCCGGTCTTGAGGTTCTCCGCATTGTCAACGAGCCGACGGCGGCTTCGCTTGCGTATGGTCTGGACAAGAAGAAGAACGAGACGATTGCGGTCTACGACTTTGGCGGCGGTACCTTCGACATTTCGATTCTCGAGATTGGCGACGGCGTTTTCGAAGTAAAAGCGACGAATGGCGACACGCACTTGGGCGGCGACGACATCGACCGCATCATCATCGGTTGGCTTGTCGATTCCTTCAAAGCCGAGAATCAGATGGATCTTTCCAACGACACGCAGGCGTTGCAGCGTTTGAAGGAAGCGGCCGAGAAGGCGAAATGCGAGCTTTCGAGCGCTTCCACGACGGAGATCAACCTTCCGTACATTACGGCGGATGCCTCCGGTCCGAAGCATTTGGTTGCTACGCTGACCCGTGCGAAACTCGAGCAGTTGTGCGATTCGACCATCAAGCGTGCCGTCATTCCGTGCCAGAAGTGTCTGGAGGATTCGGGCATTACGAAGCCGGATGAAGTGATCATGGTCGGCGGTTCGACCCGCATGCCCAAGATTGTCGACATGGCCCGCGAGATTTTCGGCAAAGAGCCGAACAAGGGCGTCAATCCGGACGAAGTCGTCGGTGTCGGCGCTGCGATTCAGGGCGGCATCATCAAGGGCGATGTCCATGACGTCCTGTTGTTGGATGTCACGCCGCTTTCTCTCGGCATTGAGACGCTTGGCGGTGTCTTCACCCCGCTCATCGAGCGCAACACGACGATTCCCTGCAAGAAGTCGGAGGTTTTCTCGACGGCTGCGGATAACCAGCCTTCGGTCGAGATCAAGATTTCTCAGGGCGAGCGCAAATTCGCCCGCGACAACAAGTTCCTGGGCAACTTCATGCTCGACGGCATTTCGCCTGCGCCGCGCGGCGTTCCGCAGATTGAAGTCACCTTCGACATTGACGCCAACGGCATCTTGAATGTCACGGCGCACGACAAGGGGACGGGCAAGGAGCAGCGCATCACGATCAAGTCCTCCTCGGGGCTTTCCCAGGAAGACATCGAGCGCATGCGTCGCGATGCCGAAGCGCATGCGGACGAGGATGCCAAGCAGCGTGAAATCATCGATGAGCGCAACCGTTCCGAGGGCTTGGCCTACCAAGTCGAGCGTGCCGTCAAGGAAGCCGGGGACAAGGTTCCCGCCGAGCTCAAGACGCGCATCGAGAAGGCTGTCGAGGATCTCAAGGCGGCCGCGAAGACGGACAGCATCGAGGAGATGAAAGCCAAGACTTCGGCGCTCGAATCGCTGATGAGCGAGATGAGCAGCGCTGCCTCCGCCGCCGGCGGAGCCACGCCTCCTCCGCCGCAGAACAATGCGTCTGCCGACGGCAACCAGAAGTCGGACAAGGACGAAAACATCGTCGATGCCGATTTCGAGATGGATGACAACTCGAACAAATAATCGTCCGCGTCATCCCATTTCTTCCATTTTTTCGAATCCAAATCCATCATTAAGGAAAAACACAGATGAATATCAAACCATTGGGTGCCCGCGTTCTCGTGGAGCCTGCTGAAGTCAAGGAAGAGGTCAAGGGCGGTATCTACATTCCGGATACGGCCAAAGAGAAGCCTCAGGAAGGAAAAGTCATTGCAGTCGGCATCAAGCGCGACGACGACGGCAAAGAAATTCCGTTCGATGTCAAAGTCGGCGACACGGTTCTCATGCCCAAATACGGCGGCACCGAAGTCAAGGTTGGCGACAAGACGTATCAGATCGTCCGCGAAGAGGACCTTCTCGGCGTTCTTGCCTAATGAAAGACGAAACACATTTTATCGAAAGGATGATTGATTATGCCTGCTAAACAGCTCAAGTACGATAACGAGGCCCGCCAGGCGGTCCTCCAGGGTGTCCAGAAGCTTGCTTGCGCCGTCAAGACCACACTTGGACCGGGCGGCCGCAATGTTGTCATCGACAAGAAGTTCGGCGCTCCCCACATCACGAAGGACGGCGTTTCGGTTGCCAAGGAGATTGAGCTTCCCGATCCGTTTGAGAACATGGGTGCCCAGATGCTCCGCGAAGTCGCCTCCAAGACGAATGACACGGCCGGCGACGGCACGACGACGGCCGTTCTTCTCGGCGAAGCGATCTATCGCGAAGGTCTGAAGAACGTCACGGCCGGCGCCAATCCAATGACGCTCAAGCGCGGTATCGACCGTGCGACGGCGGTTGTCACCGAGCAGCTTGCCAAGCTTTCCAAGCCTGTGAAGAACCACACGGCGATTGCGCAGGTTGCGACGATCTCCGCCAATGGCGACACGGAAATCGGCGGCAAGATTGCCGAGGCGATGGAGAAGGTCGGCAAGGACGGTACCATCACGGTCGAGGAGTCCAAGACGATGGAAACCACGCTCGACGTCGTGGAAGGCATGCAGTTCGACAAGGGCTATCTCAGCCCCTATTTCGTCACGAATCCCGAGTCGATGGAAGCCGTTCTGGAGAATGCGTACATTTTGATCCACGATAAGAAGATTTCCTCTTTGCAGGATCTTCTTCCGGTTCTTCAGGGCATTGCCAAGACCGGCAAGCCGCTCTTGATCATTGCGGAGGATGTCGACGGCGAAGCGCTTGCCACGCTCGTGGTGAACCGTCTGCGCGGCACGCTCAACATCTGCGCCGTCAAGGCGCCCGGCTTCGGCGATCGCCGCAAGGCCATGCTCCAGGACATTGCCATTCTCACGGGCGGCAAGGTCATCTCGGAAGAAGTCGGTCTCAAGCTCGATAGCGTCAAGCTCGAGGATTTGGGTCAGGCTTCCCGCGTCACGATCGACAAGGACAATACGACCATTGTCGAGGGCAAAGGAAAGACGGCCGACATCCAGGCTCGCGTTGTTGAAATCAAGCACCAGATCGAGAAGACGACCTCCGACTACGATCGCGAGAAGCTCCAGGAGCGTCTTGCCAAGCTCGCCGGCGGTGTTGCCGTCATCCATGTCGGTGCTGCGACCGAGATCGAGATGAAGGAAAAGAAGGACCGCATTGACGATGCACTCCATGCGACCCGCGCGGCCGTCGAGGAAGGCATTGTTCCCGGTGGCGGTGTTGCGCTTCTCCGTTGCCGCAAGGCTTTGAAGAAGGCGATTGACGCTGCGGAAGGCGATGAGAAGGTCGGCATGCAGATCATCTACAACTGCGCCGAGGCACCGATTCGCCAGATCGTCGAGAATGCCGGTCGTCAGGAAGCTGCTCTCGTGGTCTCCAAGGTTGAGGATGCGACGGATGGCAATGGCTACAATGCCGCTACCGATGCGTATGTCGACATGATTGCCGATGGCATTGTCGATCCTGCGAAGGTGACGCGTCTGGCGCTCCAGAATGCCGCCTCCGTTGCGGGTCTCCTGCTCACCACGGAGTGCATGATCACGGAAATTCCCGAGGAGAAGAAGCCTGTCGCGGCTCCTGCCGGCGGCATGGACGGCATGATGTAAGCCGGATTCTCCCGAAAACGGTTTCGCACCGTATTTCCGAAATCCCGTTCGAGTTGATCGGACGGGATTTTTTTCATTATCCCGGCCGGGACGGCGCCATGGATGGCGCCGCACAATGGGGTGCGGCGGCGCGAGCCGGGAGGGTGGGGAGCCCCCACGGGCGGTGGCGGCCGACCATCGCGCCCTACCGCCATGCCGCACGGCGGTGCGCACGCGCCACGGGGCGTGCATCGGGGCGCGGCGACGGGGCGCGTAATGGGGCGGCAATGGCGCGCGTAATGGGGCTATTGATTGGACAGGAAGCGGCCGACGGCTTCACCGAGTGCGACGGACGAGCCGGTTACGCGATAGGAGGCGTGGGCGTAAAAATCGCCGGAGATATTCCGTCCGGCCATAAAGAGATTATCGGCGTCCTTTGCCATGCAGCAGCGGAGGGGAATCTGGAAGGGCTGAAATTTTACATTTCCATGGTTTCCGGCGGCTTTGACGTCATTCATTTTTTTATCGAGTCCATGGATATCGATTGACGTACGGGAGATTGTGGCGCAGTCATCGAATTGCGTTCCGTTCTCGATATCGCCCTTGGTGACGGTATAGCGCCCATGAATCCGGCGAGCGTCGCGATGGCCGATTTGTTCGGCGGAACCGATGACGCGGAATCCCTTCCAGGGTCCGCCCAGCTTTTCAAGGACGCCGGCCAGCGCGATGATTTCGCGGCGGGCACGCATGGTGGCGTCGGAAATCGCTTGCGCATCATCAATCGGCAGGCGGTATTCGTGGTTTGCCATGAAGCAGAAGACATTCCGGTGGAATCGGAAAAGGGTCGGATCTCCGTATGAAGGTTCCATTCCCTGTTCGCGCAGGAGCGCCTTCAGTTTGTGGCTCGCATAGATATGATGGCAGACGTTCGAGCCATCGGGACATGTTACACGCGTCCACATCGCGGGTTCGTTGGAGAGGTATTCGGCGATTGCGTCTCCGTCATCGACGGCGACGAGCGCGTTCATCGTCGCGGGCTGTCCGTAGCCGAGTCCGGGATATCCGAGATCGAATCCGCAGCCGGACAGAGCGGCGAGATCGCCGTCGCCCGTGCAGTCTACGAAGTGTCTGGCGCGCCAAGCCTGGCGTCCGGATTTCGATTCCGTGACGATGACGTCGAGGTTTTTTCCGCTTTCGTCTCGATAGGCGGCGACGACAGGGCATTGCAGCGTTACGCGCACACCGGCCTCGCGGCACATTTCCTCGCAGACGAATTTCATATATTCCGGTTCGTAGACCCAGTCGCGGTCGAGATCGTATCCGGTAGCTTTGTCGATTTTGCGGGCGTTGAGAGCGTCCAGGCGGCGAATCATTTCCCATCCGATTTCGCTTTTGTTGAAATCGAAGATGTAGGTTAGCAGTCCGGCGGTCCAGACGCCGCCGAGGCAGCCTTGCAATTCGAAGAGACGCACCTTTTTTCCGCCGCGCGCGGCAGTCACGGCCGCCGCGACGCCTGCGGGTCCGCCGCCGGCGACGATGACATCCGCCCATTCGTCGAGCGGCAGATTTTGCGCGGATTCGCGGAAGCGGCGCGGAGTTTCATCGGGAGCCGTTCCGGGGGGCGGCGATACGCATTCTGATGAATCGGTCATATCCGGAGAATCGAGTTGTGTTATCGGGAGAGGAAGACGGTAGGCAGATTGCAGGGGTGGCTGAAGATCGACAATTCCGGACCGGACTTTCCCCAGACCCAGGAAGAGAGTCCCAGTTCCTTTGCAACGGCGGACAGGGAACGCACGGCAGACGGAATCAAAATGGTTTCCGAATTGCCGAATTGGCAAGAGTCGTCGACGGTGAAGCGCGTCGTTTCGTCGAATCCAATGACGGAATCCAGCGGGAAGTAGCAATTGAAGCATCCGAGAGCCTTCGGTCCCTGCTTTCCGGTGAAGTCCGTATAGGCGACGGCAAAGGCCTGTCCTTGGAGAACGCCGCCGGAGACGGAGCCGTAGTTTGCGCAGTTCGTGAAGGAGCAGACTTGATTCGGGTGGTTTGCGTTAAACGAGACGGTGGTCGTGAATCCGCCTGCGAATACGTCGCAAGATACATCGCCGTAGTTGGCGCAATCGCTTGCCGTGCAGACCTTGTTCGGGTAGCATTCGCCGATTGTTCCGACGAGTCCGGCGGCGGAGACGACACGATTTGTTTCGACGGACGTCCGGACGGTCACATTCCCATAGTTTGCGCAACCTGCGAGCGTATAGGTCGAACGGTCCGCTCCGCCCAGAATGCCCCCGGCGCATATTTCTACGCCGCCGTCGATTGTCAGCGGCGCGTTGTTGATGCAGTTTTCGATCAGGTTTGCAGCGTCTTTCGTGGCGCCGGTCGTGCCTGTCGTACGGCCGACGATACCGCCGAGCTTGATATAGTTCGGATGATTGGTTTCGTTTCCTGCGGCAATGGTTCCGTTGTTGACGCAATCGAGGACCTTGGAGACCGGGGCCGACGATTCGTTATAGGCCGCCATATCTCCGACGATACCACCGATGCCGCGATAGTTTCCGGGGCCTGTTTTCACGATAATGGAGGCATTGTTCGTACAGCCGCGCACAACCGGACCGATGTTTCCGAAGTAGTTTTCCGCGGAGAATCCGCCGACAATGCCGCCGACCGAAGATCCGGCAATGTCGACAATGCGTGCGTTTGCGCCTGCGGTGCAATTTTCGATTGTTGCGTCGGCATACGCCCGCCCGACGATCATTCCGACGCAAATGCCACCGTACGGAGCGATGGCG
>JAEDLN010000103.1 GCA_016295275.1 Kiritimatiellia bacterium | reverse complement strand
AAGCTCGTTGGAGATGACTTCTCGATTGCCGACGAGGACGAGTGTCAATTCGGGCCAGGCCCGAGAAGCTTCGACGACACCCTTGACAATTTCATAAGGAGCCTTGTCGCCCCCCATTGCATCAACCGCGATGCGAATGTCGCTCATGGGTCAAAATCGGTTTTTGCCTTAGGCTTCGACAGCCACATTCAGGACCTTGCGGCCGCGATACATTCCGCAATTGGGGCAAGCGCGGTGGGTCTGAACAGGAACGCCGCAATTGGGGCAGGTGCTGGTGGAAGCGATGGTAGCCTTCTTTTGGGCTTTGCGCATACGGATGCGCATCTTGGATTTTTTGCGTTTTGGGACGGCCATTTTGACCTCAACTTCGTTAAGTGTTTAGAAAGAAAGGGGAAAAGAAACGGGTAAACCAGACGGGAAAATCAATTTTTTCCGGAGAGGTTGTCCAAGACATCCCATGGAGTCTGTTCTTGCCGATTGGAGCAAGAGCAAGGCCCGTCTGCGAGGCGTTTTCCGCAACGGGGACAGAGTCCCGCGCAATCATCGGAGCAGACCGGGTTGTTTGGTAGGGCGAGAAGGATAGCGTCTCGGAGCTCAGAAGTCAAGTCAACTTCTGTCATTTCCGGGGTCAGTTCTTGCGAGTAGACGACATTTTCGTCGTATTGGCGATCGAGAGAGCCTCCGCAGCGGCAGCAAATACCGGCAAAACGGGCATCGACGGAGCCTTGCACGAGCAATTCGCTTCCGAATCGTTTTGCCTCCAGTTTGTAATGAAGGGGAGAGACCGGATGGATGATACCGTCTTGGGAGTTTGGCCAATCCAGTATTTCGAGAGGAATTTCGCCTTCGACCAGGAGACCGGTCTCGGAGAGTTTGGAAACAGGAAGGATCATGTCTGAGGTGCGGACGGATTCGCAAGTCCGGCGGTTTTCAGCTGTTGGTTCAGGCGGTTGAGAACGATTCGCCGCTCGATGTAGCGTTGAACGGCGGGGGGGACGAAGAGGGATGTATCGCCGGCGTAGGAAGCGATTTCGCGCACGGTGGAAGAGGAGACGTAGCTATGGTCTTCGCGCGGCATCAGGAAGAGGGTTTCGATATCGGGCGCCAGTTTCCGATTGGTCAGGGCCATCTGGAATTCGTATTCGAAATCGCTATAGGCGCGCAGGCCGCGCAAAACGACCCGGATTCCGCGTTCGTGGCAAAAATCGACCAGCATTCCGTACATGGGTTCGACGGTGACATTGGGCAAGTCGCGGACGACTTCCCGTGCCATGGCGATTCTTTCATCGCAGGAGAAGAGGGCGCCGGGTTTCCAGGAGGAGCCTGCGATTGCGAGGACGACATTGTCGAAGAGACCGCTGATCCGTTCGAGCAGATCGAGGTGTCCGAGGGTCAGGGGATCGAAGGTTCCGGGATAGACGATGATACTGGGTGAGGCCATACGATAACGTAACGTAAAGAAATGACGACCGCGATGAAGCGGGCCGGCTAAGCGTTTCCGGCGGAGGGAGCGGATGTCTCTTGATAGCGGAAGATGGAGATGGCGGTATGTCCATAGCGCCGTTCCGCAACGCATTCGAATGCGGGGTTGGACGGGACGGGGGTGTGGGCGCGCTGTTCGACGACGACGAAGGCATGCGGGGCCAGGATGCCGGATTGCACGAGGCGTTCCAGGCGGTCGTTCATTCCGTCATCGGCTCCTTCCCGAATGACATACGGTGGATCGACGAAGACGATATCGACGCTTTTTCCCGGGACGGTCGGATGCCGGAGCCACTGCATGGCGTCGGCGTGAAGAAGGACGCAACCGTCGAGGACTTCCGGGGGGACGAGTGTTTCGCAGTTGCTTTCGAGCAGGCGAAAGACCCGCGGATTTTTTTCGATCCAGACGATTGATTTGGCACCTCGGCTCCATGCCTCGATGCCAACGGCGCCCGTTCCCGCGTAAAGATCCAAGAACGTTGCGTCCGGGAGAACCTTTGCGAGCATGGAAAAGACGGCTTCGCGCACGGCATCCTGCGTGGGTCGAAGGATTTCCGAGGAGGGGGTCCGCACGGTGCGTCCCCGAAGCGTTCCGCCAGCGATACGCATAGGATTTCGGGTGATAGGGGCTAGTGGTTCAGAAAGTTTCGTTGAGGCGTTCGAAATAATCGCGCGGGTGTGCGCATGCGGGGCATGATTCGGGGGCTTCGGGAGCCTCGCAGACGAATCCGCAGTTGCGGCAACGCCAAACGATGGGCGTTCCATTGCGGAACATGGTGCCGTCTTCGATTCGGGCGCAGAGGCGGCGGAATCGTTCCTCGTGATACTTTTCCGCCGCGCCGATCATGCGGTACATGGCTGCAATTTCGGGAAATCCCTCCTGTTCGGCGGTGTTTGCCATCGCCGGATAGGCAACGGACCATTCCTCGTTCTCGCCGGCGGCGGCAGCCTTGAGATTGTCGACGGTCGAGCCCATTGCACCGGCGGGGTATGTTGCGGTAATGGCGAGGGATCCGCCTTCAAGGTATTTGAACATCCGTTTGGCGTGTTCCTTTTCCTGATCGGCGATTTCGGAAAAGACGGCGGAAACGAGAACATAGCCGTCCTTTTTCGCCTGAGAGGCGAAGAAGGAGTAGCGATTGCGGGCTTGCGATTCGCCGGCAAAGCTAGTCAAGAGATTCTGTTCGGTTTGCGTCCCTTTGATCGATTTCATGCAAATTCCCGTTTTTGTTCATCAAAATGTCCCGAAAATCTACCATGTGCGAGGGGGAGCGTCAACAAAGCCGGCCTTGTCCGCGGGCGCATTCCCGCGATTTTGGGGAGACGAGGTGCCTTGATTTCAAACTGCCTTGAAGAGAAACGGACCGGCAGAAAAGGGGCGGTGGGGAGCCGTGGCGGGCGAGTGGGGAACCCCCACGGGCAAGTGGGGAGCCTCCACTGGCAATGCGCGTGCGAGCGGGGGCATTGTGCGTTGCTAGTGGCCGTGGGTAATGGCGGTAGGGCGCGATGGGGACATCGCGCCCTACCGCGACGGGACACGGCAACGGGGGCGCGGGCGGTGCGCACGGCAGCGGCGCGGGATGCCAAGCCGCGCACCGCGGTGGCGAGCCGCCACGCGCGGCGGCGCGATGGGGACATCGCGCCCTACCGCAACGGGACCGCCTGATTACGCACGGCGGCGGCACGAGCCGGGAGGGTGGGGAACCCCCACGGGCGGTTGCGGCCAAGCATCGCGCCCTACCGCAACCGCAACGCCGCAATTTTCCCGAAACCGCAAAAATGGTAGAATTCCCGGCAAATCAAAAGAACGCCGAACGAAGCGCAGAAGGAGAGAAGTCATGACCTTGCAACAGTTGAAATACGCGATTTCGATTGCGGATTACGGTTCGATAAACGAAGCGGCGAAGCATCTTTTTGTTTCGCAGCCGAGTCTTTCGGAAACCATGAAGGAATTGGAGAACGAAATCGGATTTGACGTTTTTCTGCGTTCCAACCGGGGGATTGTCATTACGCCGGAAGGAGAAGAGTTTTTAGGGTATGCCCGAGAGGTGGTGGATCGCTACGGGTTGTTGCGGGCAAAGTACATAGACAAGGTCACGAAGGAAAAATTCAGTGTTTCCACGCAACACTATACCTTTGCGGTAAAGGCGTTTGTGGAAACAGTCAAACAGGTCGGCATCGACCGGTACGAATTTGCCCTGCATGAGACGATGACGGCGGATGTCATTGATAACGTAAAGAATTTCAAAAGCGAAATCGGCGTTCTGTACCTAAACGATTTCAATGAAAAAGTCCTGACGAAGCTTTTCAAGGAGTACGGGCTTGAATTCGTGGAATTGTTCACGTGCGACACGTACGTTTATTTGTGGAGCGGCCATCCGTTGGCAAAGAAACCCGTCATTTCCATGCGCGAGCTGGACGACTATCCGTGCCTGGCCTTTGAACAGGGGAAAAACAATGCCGTCTATTTTGCGGAGGAAATGAAAAGCAACTACGAGTACAAGCGGTTGATCAAAGGGAACGACAGAGCGACCCTGCTCAATCTGATGAAAGGGCTGAATGCGTACACCCTCTGTTCCGGCATCATCTGCGAGGAGTTGAACGGAAGCGAGTATTTGGCAGTCTCTCTGTATGAATCGGAAAAGATGCGGATCGGGTATTTGAAGCGAAAAGGCGCAAAGCTCAGCCATACCGGCGAGCTCTATGTAAAGGAATTGCGAAGATACAAAGATCAAGTCATGTAACGTGCGCACCGATAGACCGGCATTCTCTCTTTTGCTATAAGATTTTCCTATAACACGGTCAAGGTTTTCCGTATTATCACTTTTTTGCGGCAGACGATAGAATTCCATCCGTCCCAAGAACCGACAACAGGCGAGGTCCCATGAGCGAAATCGAAATCAAACACCTTACGAAAACCTTTGATCGGGAAGGACTTGTGGTGGAGGCGCTGAAGGACATCAATCTGCGCATCGAAGCCGGCGATATTTATGGCATCATCGGCATGTCCGGTGCCGGAAAAAGCACATTGGTCCGCTGTCTGAATTATTTGGAAAAGCCGACCTCCGGACAGGTTGTCATTTCCGGGCAGGATTTGGGGACATTGAGCGAACGGGAATTGCGCAAGCGTCGAAGCGACATTGCGATGATATTCCAGCACTTCAATTTGTTGATGCAGAAGAATGTCTTGGACAATGTCCGGTTTCCGCTTCTGCTTCAGAAGGTCGACAAACGGAAATCAAAGGAGAGAGCCAGGGAGCTTTTGCGGCTTGTCGGCCTGTCGGAAAAGGAAAAGGCCTATCCGGCGCAGTTGTCGGGCGGACAAAAGCAGAGAGTTGCGATTGCAAGGGCATTGGCGTCGAATCCGAATATCTTGCTTTGCGATGAAGCCACAAGCGCATTGGATCCGCAGACGACGGCTTCCATCTTGGATTTGTTGAAGCAGATCAACGGCGACCTTGGCATTACGATCGTATTGATCACCCATCAGATGGCGGTTGTCCGCAAAATCTGCAACAGAGTCGCGATTCTCGAGCATGGCGTTCTTGTGGAAAACGGATCGGTCGAAGAGATTTTCAACCATCCGAAGTCGCGGGCTGCGAGAGAGTTGCTCCTTCGCGATTTGCCGGAGTACGGGGAGAATGGCTCGATGCCGGAACGGCTGGACCGGATGCAGGCGGGCCGGAAGCTTCGGATCGTGTTTTCAGGTCATTCGGCATTCGAGCCGATTATTGCCAATTTGGTTTTGGCCTGCCATGCACCGGTCAATATTTTGCGGGCGGATACCAAGAATGTCGGCGGCTATGCAAAAGGAGAAATGATTTTGGGTTTGCCGGACGACAGGAGACTGCAGCGTGAAATGGAAAGCTATCTGAAAGAAAAAGGCGTAGAAATCGAGGAGGTGATTGGAGATGTTTGATCCCACCATTGTCAATATGTTGCTATCGGGCATCCGGGATACCGTGTACATGACCTTGGCGTCAACTCTGCTAGGGTATTTGTTTGGTTTGCCGATGGGCATTTTGCTGGCCGTCACGGACAAGGACGGCATCAAGCCGAATGCGTTGGTCTACAAGGTATTGGACGTCATCATCAACATTACCCGAAGCGTCCCGTTTCTGATTTTGCTCATTTTGCTCATTCCGTTTACCCGGTTTTTGGTCGGCAAAAGCTATGGTTCCACGGCTACCATTGTTCCGCTTGTCGTTGCGGCGGCTCCCTACATTGCACGCATGGTCGAATCGTCCTTGAAAGAAGTCGATTCGGGGGTCATTGAAGCGGCGCGCTCCATGGGGGCGTCCGATTTTGCCATCATTTTCAACGTCATGCTGGTAGAAGCCAGGGCCTCCCTCATCATTGGCGCCACGATTTCCATCGGAACGGTTTTGGGGTATTCGGCCATGGCGGGTACGGTAGGCGGTGGCGGACTTGGCGATATTGCGGTCCGGTACGGATATCACAGGTGGCAGACGGATATCATGATGGTAACCGTCGCACTGCTGGTCCTTTTGTTTCAGATTTTCCAAACGATTGGAATGAAAATCGCAAGCAAACTCGACAAACGCAAATAAAAGAAACGAGGTAAAACATGAATAACACGATATTGGCAACCCTTTTGTCAACCGCTTCGGCTCTGATTCTCCTGTCCGGATGCGGCAACAAAGTCGCCGACGAAAAGCTCATCAAAATCGGCGCGTCCGCAACGCCGCATGCGGAAATCATCGAACATGCGAAACCATTATTGGCGGAAAAGGGCTATACCGTCGCGCTCACGATTTTCGATGATTATGTGATTCCGAACGAAGTCGTCGAAAGCGAAGAGATGGACGCGAACTATTTCCAGCACATTCCGTACTTGGACAGCTTCAATCGGGAGAAAGGCACCCATTTGGTCAATGCCGGCGGTATCCACTACGAGCCGTTTGGCATTTATCCGGGAAAGAAAGCCGCCTTGTCCGAGATTGCGGATGGCGACGTCGTCGCAATTCCGAACGATACGACCAATGAGGCCCGTGCGCTTCTGTTGCTGCAGGACAATGGCTTGCTGACGCTGTCGCCCGATGCAGGTCTGACCGCTACGATCAAGGACATCGTCGCCAATCCGCATCACTTGGTTTTTCAGGAGTTGGCGGCGGAGCAGGTCGCCCGCGTCAAGGATGAGGTGGCATTTGTCGTTTTGAATGGAAACTATGCGCTGCAGGCCGGATTTTCCGTTGGGAAGGACTCCATTGCCCACGAGCTTTCCGATTCCCAGGCGGCGCGTACGTACGTCAATATCATTGCCGTCAAAGAAGGTCATGAAAACGATGCCAAAATCAAGGCTTTGGTGGACGTTTTGAAATCGGACGCAATCAAAGCGTTTATCGAGAAGACCTACGACGGATCTGTGATTCCATTCAAGGACTAACGAATAGGGTATGGTTGTCGCCGTGGCATCGCACGAAGCCATGCAGCCGTTCCGGTTCCATGCGAATCGTGCCGCTTGGCGTGTCGACAACTCAAATAAACGATCCTGCGACCGATTGCGGCAACGTGAGCGAGGCTCTGCGCGAGTAATTTTGGAATGCGACTGCAATCGGATCGCAGGAGATCAAAAATCGAAAGGAAACGATCATCATGGACATCCATGAACTGGAGGCGTTGATTCTCGCCGGCGGAGAGGCAACTCCGGAAGAGGTGCTGAGCGTATTCGAAACGACTGCACAGGAAGAATTGTGGGAATGTTCCCACCGCATTACCGCACGCTTCAAACCGCGTGCGTTCGATTTCTGCGCCATCGTCAACGCCCGTTGCGGCAGTTGCAGCGAAAACTGCAAATGGTGTGCGCAGTCGGCCCATTGGCATGCGAAATGCGATGCGCACGGATGGATCGGCACCGAGGAGGTTGTCAAGGCGGCGGAGGCCGCCGAGGCGAACGGAGCGTATCGGTTCGGAATTGTGACCTCCGGGCGTGGACAGACCCCGGCGCAGGTCGAGGATGTCTGTTCGGCGGTGCGTGCCATTCGCGAACGGACGAAAATCCATCGTTGCGCTTCGCTTGGGTTGGTTGATGAAGATGCGCTCCGGAAGCTCAAGGCAGCGGGGCTCGAGCGCATTCACTGCAATCTCGAAACGGCGCCATCGCGTTTTTCAGCGCTGTGTACCACCCATACGGCCGAAGACAAGCTCAAGACGCTCAGACTGGCCAAAGCAATGGGGTTTGAAATCTGCTCGGGCGGCATCGTCGGCATGGGCGAAAGCAAAGCCGAACTCGTCGAATTCGCCTTTGCACTCAAGGCAATCGAACCGGATTCGATTCCGCTGAACATTCTCGATCCGATCGAGGGGACGCCGCTGGGCGAAAGCCGTTTCTTGGAAATGCCGAAAATCCTCGATGCAATCGCCATCGTGCGCATCGCCAATCCGAAAACGCCGATTCGATTTGCGGGCGGGCGGCGTCGCCTTTCCGATGCGGATGCGGCCAAGGCCATTTACGTCGGTATCAACGCGGGTATTCAGGGGCCCTTGCTGACCACGCCCGGCTCCGACTACGACGATGATCGCCATCTCGCCGCCGAAGCGGGTTACGTTACGCGGCGGGAGGAGTAATAGGCGCGGACCGGGAGTCCCGGCGAGCGGTGGGGAGCCGTGGCGGCCAAGTATCGCGCCCTATCGCAACGGGGCACGAGGGGTGCGTGCGGCGAGGGGGCGGGATTGCCAAGCCGCGC
>JAEDLN010000102.1 GCA_016295275.1 Kiritimatiellia bacterium | reverse complement strand
TTCGGAACAAGTAAATGCGACTAGGGTAGTCGCATTTACGATGAGAAGTTACATTACCCATAAAATGGGCGAGCTGGGCTTTCGTCTTCGATGCGATTTTGGTATCATTCATGGCGCGGCAACCTCCTTGTCTTGTTTGTTTTTCAAGTCGGTATTCTACCGAAAAACGGCGGGCGGTTGCCGCACTTTTTTTCGCCTGCCAATTCAGCCATGCCAAAAAATGGGTAAACTCCAGGAAATCTATTCTTGACTCGGGAAAAAAAAAAAACGTAAAATCGCAATTGTATACCAAAAATCAGCAAATCGCATAGTCTGAACAAGGGTTGAAGAAAGGAAAACGGAAATGAAAAAATGGCTCATCTGCGCCACTTTGTTTTCACTCGCAGGCATGGTTCACGCGGCGAGTTGTATCGTGAGCGGATCAATTGAACGGACCTGCTCATCGGAGGCTTATGGCGTTGTTGCCACGCTGGAAACCCGCGTAACATACGCGAACTTCTTTCGACTTCCGTTTCTCGAGGCGAGATTCTGTTCGGAAGAGTTTGAGATATTGGAGAGTTTCAATTCAAACAAGCCGAACACGTTTTTCCTTAAAATCCATTAGTTAACCATCAATCAAAAAGCTGTCATGAAGATGATAAAGAATGCAGTAATCGTTTCGACGTCGGTTTTTGCGGCGGCGGTTTGGGCGGATGTGCCGCAGGTGTCGGATGTTCTATCGATTCAGGATTCGTCAACGCGAGAGGTTTTGGTCTCGTACACACTAAGTTCACCGGCGATTGTCACGCTATCGGTTGAAACGAATGTGACGGATGACGTGTGGGTTCCGATCGGCGACGAAAATCTTTGGTATGTTTCGGGGGACGCGAACAAGAAAGTCGATGCCGGCTGGCATGAGCTCAAGTGGCTGCCCCATAAGGCGTGGCCGGAGCATGTCATCAACGACTCCAAAATTCGCATCGGTGTCAAGGCTTGGGCGCTCACCTGTCCGCCGGAGATTATGACGGTTGACCTCAAGTCCGAAAATACCGTGAATTACTATTCGAGCGCGGCGGCGTTGCCGGGTGGCATTCAGGACAAGCGCTACAAAACCGACGTACTCGTTCTGCGTCACATTCCTGCCGCGAACGTGACGTGGACAATGGGTGCACCGGTAGGGGAGTTGGGGCGCGTAAATAATGAAATTGCGCATCAAGTCACGCATACCTCCGATTACTGGATCGGCGTCTATGAAGTCACGCAGCGCCAGTATGAAATCATAACTGGCAAACGGCAAGGATATTTCAGCAACCTCGCCTATTATGCGACACGTCCGGTAGACTGTGTTTCGTATGACAGCATCCTGAGCGACAACGGCTTCATCGGCATTCTGCGCACTCGCTCTGGCGTCGCCGGCTTCACATTGCCGACCGAAGCCCAGTGGGAATTCGCCTGCCGTGCCGGCGAGGGGGCCGCGCTCTACAACGGGCAAAATCTTATTGACGGTGGTGGCTATACTCCTAATCAGTTTGTCCTTCCGCTCGCCCGTTTTATTGGCAACAGCGGGGAATCTAATAAAACTTTAGCACCAGCGGATTCCGGCCCGGAAAAAGGTTCCGCTCCGGTCGGATCATACGAGCCGAATGCATGGGGACTTTACGACATGCTCGGCAATCTGTACGAATGGTGTCTTGACTGGTATCAAGATGATATCAGCAATGTCGATCCCGCGACAGGACCAGCGAGCGGCACCCAACGCGTCGTTCGCGGCGGATGGCACGCAGAGGGCGCATGGCAGTGCCGTTGCGCAAGACGCGCTGGTTTTGCGTCCAATTCTGCATACGGCGAGAACGGTTTCCGTGTTGCCTGCCCGATTACGGCGCAATAACAGGTTTAAAAGGATGAGAATGCGAATCTGTAATCTAATCCTGAAATGCGGTGCGCTTTGCGCCGCATTTTTGTTCCCCGCCGTCAATGGTTTCGGCGAGGTTGCCGTCTCAGGCGAGGTATCGTCGCGCTTCGATTGGAATATTCCGGAGGGTGCAACGCTTGAAAAAGACGTGCTGTCGGTTTCGCTCAGCGACAAAGGAACGGCGATGGCTTATGCCGATTGCGATTTGTCTCGCTTTGCCGATAAAATGGTCAAAGTGTCGGTGCTCTCGCGCGGAAGCGGGGTGAAACGATCGCATGTTTCCTATTTCGGCTTTAAGGTCATGCTGAAATTCATCGACGAAAAGTCGAACCAGACGCATTATCTGACGGGGCCCGAGCGCGAAGGCGACTGGGACTGGAGGCGCATCGAGATGACATTCGACTTGCGGGAAATGAAGCCGGCGGAAGGGAAAATCTATCTCGGGCTTCAGGAAACGACCGGAGCTGTCGACTTCAATCTCGCGTCGCTCCGAATTGAAGAAGCTCAGCCGCTTTTCCCAGTCGACCGGTCGACGACAAAATGCCGCTATACCCATCGCGTCTTGGAGCGTCCTGTGCAGAGGGGCGTTATGTTGCCGTCAGGTCCTTGTACGGAGGACGATTTCAAAACGCTGCGCGATTGGGGCGTAACGCTCGCGCGCTATCAGATGGTGCGCGGGTGGGGAAATCTGGAAGCGAACCGCGATGTCGCCGACTACTGGCGGTGGATTACGTCGAAAGTCGATCATCTCGTAAACGATGTTTTGCCTTGGGCCGAGCGCTACGGCATCGATATTGTGGTTGATGTCCACGTTCCGCCGGGCGGTAGCCGGCTAGACCGCGAAAAGGCTATGTTTCACGATCCGAAGTTGGCCGAGGTCTTCATCGATGTCTGGCGCATGATTGCGAGGAGGTGCAAAGGCCATCCGCGAATTTGGGGCTATGATCTTTTCAATGAACCTACGCAGAAGCTGGAAGCCGCGCCGAATTGCGATTACTGGACACTGCAAGAACGCGCCGCGCGGGCGATCCGCGCGATTGATCCGGTCACGCCGATTATTTTCGAATCGCTTTGCTCGGATGGTCCCGAGGCATACGACTGGATGAAGGTTTCGGATTTGACCGACATCATCTACCAGGTGCATATGTATTATCCGCACGCCTATACGCACCAAGGGGTTGGGCAGACCAATCCGGAAAAATTCACGCCTGTCGCCTATCCGAATGCCGGGAGAGGATGGGATAAGGAATATCTGAAAGAACGGCTCGCGCCGGTTCTCGATTTCCAGAAACGCCATGGGGCAATCATCTATGTCGGGGAATTCTCGGCGATTGCCTGGGCGCCTAACGCCGAACAGTATCTCACCGACTGCATTTCGATATTCGAGGAGTACGGATGGAACTGGACGTATCATGCGTTCCGCGAATGGCACGCGTGGAGCGTCGAGCACGAGGCGGACGGACCATTGAGGACGAAACCGTCTGCAGACAATGCTCGAAAACGGGTTTTGCTACGCGGTTTCCGTGGCAAAACGGCGCCGTAACCAACAGAAAGGGTCGGAACTTTTGACAAGATATTTCGCGTTCAGGAGTATGTCCATAAGACTTATTCATGCATCGCAGCCTGTCGTGCCCTTGGGCATTGCAACCTGAAAAGCATTGCCGCTTACTGACTGTATGGCGATGGAAACCTTCCCGAGTCGGGGAGTATCGGTAGTTTAGATGCCGCCCGACTTTCTAGAGTGGTTTTACGGGTGGGGGGAACGGCGTGAAAACGTCGCTTCTCCGCTTTGTCATCGTGCGTACGAGTCGGTAGGGCGGGAGTGGCGGGAATCTGAAGGGACGTAGGGGACGGAGGTTTCGGATCCGTTCTTGCGAGCATATCCTTCGCGAGAATTCCGTAGACGGACTTGGTCGTCCGGGGCAATTCCGACCGACCGAATCCGTCTCAACAGAAGCCCTGACCGGCATGAGTCTCTGTATTACAGATCTTGTCGTTACGGAGTCTGATCCGCATGGTCCCAGCCCCTCGGATCTCGCAATCTAAAATCCATTTTGCGGTATTCATTCATTTAGGGGAAGAATCTTGACGCTTGAGAGAAGGGGAGAGGGAAAACATAACCTCACCCCGGGGAAGCGGGATGAGGTCGATTGGAAACGAGAGAATGTGGAATCAAAGTCCGGCTTTTTGTTCGATAAGCTTGGTTTGGATATCGGTGGCGGGCAGTGCGCGCGGCTCGATGTTCCGGGATGCACAGAGGGCGGCGGCAATGCCGGCGGCTTGTCCCATAAGGGCGCAAATCGGCATAACGCGGAAGTTGGAGTGTGCTTTGTGGGTGCCGGAAATGATGCGACCTGCGAGAAGGAGACCATCGACTTTTTCGGGAACAAGGCAACGGTATGGTATCGTGTAGTGCTTGCGCTGCGTGAATTTCGCTTGCGAGCCATTGGCATCGAGTCCCGCGCCGACCGTATTGTGGATATCGAAGTTGAAGTGAGCTTTGGCAACGACCCAGTCTGGGAAAACACGGGCTTCGAGGATGTCCTCGGCGGTGAGTGTGTAGAGACCTTTGAAGTGTCGCGTTTCCCGGACGCCGATGGTAGCGGCAGCTGTGAGCAAGTAACAGTTTTCGTATCCGGGAGCGTATTTGCGCAGAAAATCAACGATAATCGGAATTTGCTTACGGCAGACGAGCTGCGCCTTTGTCAAGTCTTCAGCCTTTGTTCCATCGACTTGCGTGACATTTGTCATATTGCAAGTCACGACGCCGGGCAAGGTTGTTTTGTAGAGGAGAACATGGCCGGCGGGGGCGGGAAGTTTTTGGCGGGCGAGGTTTTGGATTTCTCCTGCCGGTACATCGATGAAGGTTTCGAAAGAAGGTGGAAAGATAGCCCGGCTATAATCGACCCCCCCGACACGGAACATCAGTGTCATTGGCTGCATGACGGCGTCTCCCTCGCGTCCAAGCTGGTACTCGGCACCGGCCCGTGCGGCGATGTCTCCATCTCCAGAAGCGTCAATTGTGACCTTAGCAAGAAGAGCTTCGCGGCCGGATTTGCTTTCGATGATAACGCCCTTTAGGCGATCCTTTTCGACGATTGCGTCTGTTGCGAGCGTGTAGAGACGGATTTCGACGCCGGCCTCCTGCAACATTTCCAACAGAACGCAATGAAGACGCTCGGTATTGATCGAAGCGCGCATTTCGGGGCGATCGGCGGAACGATCGAGGATTTCCTCGTAGATGCCACCTTGGGTGTTTCCAGTCCAATGGCTCATCATTCCGCTGGTAGCGACACCGCCAACGCCTCCGCAGGGTTCGACGAGGCAAGTTTTGGCGCCTTCTCGACCGGCGGTAATGGCTGCGGCTACACCGGCGGGACCGGCTCCGATGACAAGAACATCGTATTCTCCGGCTACGGGTATTTCTTTTGCGGGTTCGTGAATCGTCTTTTTCATGTGTTTTTCAGGGCTTGTTTCGTTCGGGAACGAAGGGAATCATTGATGAAGGAAGCGGCCATTTGAAGGCGCGGCAGAAGAACCGGGATGTCACTGGACGCGATTGCACCGGCAAGACCGATGGCGGCAATTGGCTCGGACGGTTCGGCTCCAACAGGGAGGGCGAGCGTATGACTCTCGCGATAGCACACATAAGCGTAGGATTGCCTTTGGGCTTCACGAATACGCCTCAAAGCGAGTTCGGACAGTCCTTGGTGTTCTTCTTGGAGTCGGTCGTCCGGAAGAGCGGCGAGATACGCAATCCCGATTCCGGATTGTTCAACGGGGAAGGCGCCTGTTGCGGCAAGCCCCGTATGCAACCCGGAATCGTCCGAGGTCGTGCTGGCGCATTGACGATAGTAGAGGTAGGAAACGCGGTCTCGCCACACGACACCCATAGACACGAGATAGCCGAGTTCATGAAGCGTTTCAAGATGAGGAATGGCGGCATTCAAAAGACCGGACGCGCGCAGACTCTGTGCGGCAAAGACATGAATCCCGTGACCGGACGTATATTTTCGGTTGCCGGTTTGAAGAAGCATTCCCATCGCCGCGAGCGTTTTGAGCAAACGATTTGTCCGTGTAGGATCCATACCGAGACGGCGAGAGACTTCACGCGAACCAATCGGTTCATCGTTTGCGACAACCGTCTGCAGGATCTGTATGCCGTCTTGAAGGCTATGATTGGGCTGAAATGGGAGCATTTGTTGCTATAATAGCAACATTTCTAAGGAAGGGAAGACGGAATTTCCGATTTTGATTGAAATATTGCGAAAAATCATTATGAAAGCCATTTTTTTACGAGAGAAAGTGGGGCAAAACGTCTGTTTCCCTGTTGCCGAATGCCGCATTCACACGATTGAGCGATCGTATGAAGAATCGGTTCATTCGGTCCGAAAGCGCAAATTGTGACGGCGTTGCAAAGAAATGCGTGCGAAAATCGATGAGGGACAATGCCGGCATGGTAAAAAAAAAAAAAGAAAGGCTGATGCGAAATCAGCCTTTCGTAACGAGAGCCGGATAGAAGGCGGTTTTAGCGGAATTTGGTCATCGCGCGCCGGAAAGATTCGGCGGAGTTTTTGATAACGGAGTCTTCTACGCAGAAAGCTAGGCGCACATGGCCTCCCAGACCAAATCCGGAACCGGGAACGACGAGAATCTGTTCATCCAAGAGGGCCTGAACGAAAACCTTTTCGTCCGGGACGGGCGATTTGGCAAAAATATAGAAAGCTCCCTTGGGAAGGAAGAATTCGATACCGGCATCGGAAAGGATTTTTGCAAGTGCGTCACGGCGGCGATGATAGATATCGACATCAACGCGAGCATCGATTGCCGCCTCGATGATTTTCTGTCCGATTGCCGGGGCATTGACATAGCCGAGGGTTCTGTTGGTAAAGATGATGCCGGAAACGAGTGTTTGGGCATCTTCGATTGCGGGATTGACAGCCACGTAACCGATTCGTTCGCCAGGGAGGGAGAGCGTTTTGGAGAACGAACCGATAACGACTGCATTCCGGCATGCGGAAAAGATCGAAGGGATGGGCTCAGACTCGTAGTTTAGGGCGCGATACGGCTCGTCGGAGACAAGGTAGATGATGCGTCCGTTCTTTTTGGAAGCCTCATCGAGAATTTGGGCGAGGGCCCGGAGATCTGCTTCTGGATAGATTTGGCCGGTTGGATTGTTTGGCGTATTGATGATGATAGCGCGGGTTTTGGGAGTGATAGCCGTGCGTATTGCATCCAAATCGAGGGAAAAATCGGCGGGTTTTGTCGGGACGGGAACGAGCTTGCCTTCGTAGTTTCCGCAGTAGAAACCGTATTCGACGAAATAAGGGGAGGGAACAAGGACTTCATCGCCAGTGGTGAGAACGGCGCGGAAGAATGCGTTCAAACCACCTGCGGCACCGACGGTGACGACAACATGGGAGGCCGGGAAATCGATCCCTTGTTCGCGTGTGACGAGGCGGGCAAGGGCCTCCCTCGTAGAAGGGTACCCGGCGTTGGGCATATAACCGAGGGCGAAGGGGCGATTCGATTCTTCTGCGATTTGACGAAGAGCCTGTTGAACGGCGCGAGGAGGGGGAAGATCGGGATTTCCAAGGGAGAAATCGTAGACCTTGTCGGCACCATACTTTTTCTTCAGTTCGATACCGGCTTCAAACATCCGGCGAATCATCGAAGAACCGGAGAGGCAGCCTTGAATAGCGGGGGCGAGGAGCGTATTGTTCATGTAGGAAGAAAAGGGAAGAAACCGGAGGTGCTTGTTTGCGTTTCGCGAATCAATTCCCGGTTTATTTTCAAGAATTAAAGCCGACAAGCGCGGATAGGGGAAACGACGACGCCCTTTGCACCGAGATCGGAAAGTTTATCCATTGTTTCGTTGATGCCCTTGCGAAGTGCCATTGCCTTGACGGCGACCCAGTCCGGATCGTTGAGCGGGGCGATTGTCGGGGCTGCGATACCCGGAGTCATACGGATTGCCTCTTGCAGAAGGTCCCGGCGAATATCGTATTCAATCATTTCGTAGACTCGTGCTACGAGGATACCTTTGAGTCGGCGAACGAAGGTAACAGCTTGCGGAAGGTTTGCGGTTTTTTCATCACGGGCGATGACAATGGCCTCGGATTCGAGGACGGGGTCTCCGACAACCTTTAGTCCAGCCTGCCGGATTGTCGAGCCGCTTTCCACAACATCGGCAATCGCATCGGCAACACCTAGACGGATGGAGATTTCGACAGCACCGTCGACGCGAACGATTTCTGCATTGATATTGCGCTTTGCCATATCGCGACGGACGATATTTTTGTAGGAGCAAGCAATACGCTTTCCCTCGAGATCGTCGGGCGTTAGCGTACTGTCGTTTGGAACGGCGTAGCGGAAGGAGGATTTTCCAAAACCGAGCGCAAGAATTTCAAGAGCAGGTGTTTCGGCGTCTAGGTTGAGGTCGCGTCCCGTGATTCCCATATCGATAACGCCTTGAGAGACATAGACGGCGATATCGCGAGG
>JAEDLN010000101.1 GCA_016295275.1 Kiritimatiellia bacterium | reverse complement strand
AGAACGCGGCAGAACCTTTTCCGAACTTGAACGGCGGAGAAAGCTGCGGAAGATTATTCTGACAATGGTCGATCCAAGCCTGCACGGATGATTCGCGTAACACCTCCGCATCTTCGACCAGCCGTACGCGCAGTGCGCCATTAGGCGTCTCGCCAAGCTCCCAGTCGGGCAGTCCGGCGTGATGTCCCGCAATGCAGTACGCGAGGAGGCGCCCAATACCCCTCCAATGTTCATTGGCCCAACACGCACCCGCGCCTGAATGCGAATGATCGGATGAATCATACGCGATATCATCCATATTATTTGCATAGGCCAGATATGCTTGAAATGACTTGCGCGCTTTACCGGCATCATGGAACAGACCGGCTATCTCTGCCCAATTGGAAGAATTGAACGGCGCAGCGAATTTCGCCGCCAATTTAGCGACCTGTTGGCTGTGTGCCTCCAATGTTTGCCACCCTTCCCTGCCGGTATCAGGGCGGCTGTGTGCGTATATTTGATCCATTGCCAGTCTCTGCGATCGAGTCGAAAAGAGGGTAGCACAAATGCGAGGAAAACGACAATACGGATATGGTGAAATCGATTATACACCCTCGATTCGACTTGAGAAATTTTTACCAGAAACGAAAATAAGAGTCAACCATTTTTTAGATTTTTATGATTTGCCAATCATGAATTGACATTTTTTGTAAGGGTCAGAGCTTATTGATAGAGTAGCAGTTACATAGTAGGGATTGTTTGGCGATACTTTCTACCATAGAAAAGGGCTGAACTTACTGGATACAGCTCTCATTGATACAGTTGGTCATCTCCGTTGGTACTACTACGATGAGCACCTTCTCCTTCAACGGGGCGAGGGCCGTGACGCCACCTCCCCGCGGCGCAGGAGCGCAGAGGTTTATAGACAGGATTCACAGGATTTTGGTACGCCCCGTCCTGTGCTAGGATGACAATTCCCTAATAAATATGGAAAGAAGTCGAATATGACTCAGAGAATCAATCAGCGACAATACACCGAAGCGTTTTGCGCACAAGGTGCTTGAAGAATATCGCAGTGCAATCGCCAGGAACGCGTCTCCGCCAATCAGGATTTGCCACTTCCTCTCATTCCATTCCAAAACGGGCTGTATTGCGGAAACAGGCAAAAATTGCTAGCATTCCTCGTCTTTTGAATCCAATCTACCAAAACCATGAAAATCGTCGTCTGCATCAAGCAAGTCCCAGATTCGGACAAGGTCACGATTGATCGTGCCACGAACCGTCTGAACCGGGCAGGTGTTCCCGCCATCATGAATCCCTTTGATGAAAATGCGCTCGAAATGGCGCTGAAGCTGAAGGATCAATATGGCGCCGAGGTTACTGTCGTCACCATGGGTCCGCCTCAGGCCGAACAAGTGATTCGCGACGCAATCGCAGTCGGTGCGGACAACGGCGTTCTGATTTCCGGACGCGAATTCGGCGGCGCCGATACATGGGCCACCGGATACACGATTTCCCTCGCCATCCGCAAACTCGGTCCCGTCGATCTCGTCCTCTTCGGCAAACAGGCTACCGACGGCGATACCGCCCAGGTAGGCCCCGGCATTGCCAATAACCTCGATCTCCCTGTTTTGACGTACGCCAAATCCATCGAGGTCGTCGACGACAACACCTTCAAGGTCGTCCGCACGACGGAGGACGGTTACGAAGAATGGGAAATCCAACGTCCTTGCGCCCTTACCGTCGTCAAGGAAGCCGGCGAACTCCGCCTCGCAAATCTTCGCCTGAAGATGAAGGCGAAAAAAGCCGAAATTCCCATGTGGGGCGTTGCAGAACTCAACCCCGATTCCGCCTTGATCGGTCTTCAGGGTTCACCGACCCGCGTGACGAAGGTTTTCGCGCCGCCCGTCAAGTCCAATCGCGAAACGCTCCAGGGAGAAGCCCCCGAGCAGGTCAAGCAACTCATTGACCGCCTCGCCGAACGCCACCTCATCTAATCCGCTTTCATTTTCCTTTCTTTCGATTTCGTTATGAGCAACAAAGAAATTTGGGTTTTCGCCGAACAGCGCGATGGCAAAATGGAGTCCGTCGTCTACGAACTCCTCTCCAAAGGTACGGAATTGGCCGAAAAGAGCGGCTACACGCTGGCCGCCGTCGTCCTCTCCGAAAATGGTGCCCCCTTCGCACAGGAACTGTTCAACTACGGCGCCAAGAAGGTCTATACCCTGGACGCCCCGCAATTCGCCTACTACCAAAACGATTACGAGACCGCCGCGTTCTGCAAGGCCGTCCGCGATTTCGCTCCCGAGGCCGTCCTCTTCGGCGCCACGACAATCGGTCGCTCCCTCGCGCCGACCGTCGCTTCCGTCCTCCACACGGGCTTGACGGCCGACTGCACGCAGCTCGACTTCGATACCGAAAAGGGCTACCTGCTCCAGACACGCCCCGCTTTCGGCGGCAATATCATGGCGACCATCACCTGCCCCGATCATCGTCCGCAGATGGCGACCGTCCGCTCCAACGTCTTCAAGAAAAACCGCATCTCCGATAACGAACAGGGCGAAATCGTCTCCGTCCCCGTCGAGCTTTCCGCCGTGCCTTGCCGCATGAAGCGCATCAAGGCCGTCACCGAGGGCGGCGCCGACGTCAACCTCGCCGAAGCCAAAATCATCGTTTCCGGCGGCCGCGGTCTCGGAAGCGCCGAAAAATTCGACATGATCCGGACCCTTGCAAAGGAACTCGACGCAGGCATCGGCGCTTCCCGCGCAACCGTCGACGCAGGCTGGATTTCCCACTTGCACCAAGTCGGCCAGACCGGTAAGACGGTTTGCCCGAAACTCTACATCGCCGTCGGCATCTCCGGCGCTATCCAACACCTCGCCGGCATGCAGTCCTCCGATACGATCGTCGCGATCAACAAGGATCCTTCCGCACCTATTTTCGAAGTCGCGGATATCGGCATCGTCGGAGACCTCAATGCCATCGTTCCCGAGCTCGTCAAACAGCTCCAGGCACGCAAGGCGTAGAAACCGCAGTATCATACGCCCGCCATGGCATCCCGTCGATTCGACGTCCGTTTCGTTGAGCGCTTTCTCGCAAAGCACGCCGCCGAATCCAATCGGGTAGGTCCCTCCCCCGCTTCCCGGACGCTGCATCGCAGCGAACGGAAAACGGGGGTCTTTTTATGCCCGTCGCCGGAAAAACCTCTCCGCATCCTCGGCATCGATACCTCGCTGCGCTCGACCGGAATCGCAATTCTCGAATCGGACGGCCGGACGGAGCGCTGCCTCGATCTGCGCCCGATTCGAAACCCCGCCAACCGCTCCATGGGCGAATGCCTCGTCCATATCCGGAAAACCCTTGCCGAATACATCGAACAATGGAATCCGGATGAGGCGGCGATGGAAGGTATCTTTTTCCTCAAAAACGCCAAAACCTCCTTGATCCTCGGTCACGCCCGCGGCGTTGTGGTCGAAACCTGCGCCGAACATTCTCTGAACCCCGCAGAATACTCGCCTACACGCGTCAAAAAGGCCCTGACCGGTGGCGGCGGCGCCACAAAAAGCGATATGCAACGAATGGTCATGCGACTCTTTTCTCTCCCGGAACTCCCGCAGGAAGACGCCGCCGACGCCCTCGCAATCGCACTTGCTCATCTGCATGCACGGCGTTTCGCCGCCCTCGGCTGAGACATTCGCCGCTTTTCGTCCCATGACGATCATCCGGATGTGTCCAAAACGCCCGCTTTGTGCTATACTCCCGCCGAGCGGATCGCTGTTTCCGACTACCGCTCTTTTTTGTGCTAGACCGAACGCCTATGAAACCTCTGCCAAAAAGCCAGAAAAATCTTCTTGTCGCCCGTAGCGAGGAAGGAATTTCCTTGCAGGATTTCCTCGCTACACATCTCGGTGTCTCGAAACGGGCCGCGAAACAGCAAATCGACGCCCGGATCGTGCGCGTGAACGGACAATGCATCTGGATGGCCCATCACCGCCTCCACGCCGGCGCACATGTCACCCTGGCCGGATTCGCTCCTTCTCCGACTGCCCGTTCCAACCGCCCCAAAAAGGTCGGCATCCTCTTTGAAGACGAATTTTTCCTCGTTGCCGACAAACCACGCGGAATCGTCGTCAATGAGGCCGAATTCTCCCTTGAAACACTCCTTCGCACGCAAACCGGAATCGCAGAACTGCAAGCCTCGCACCGCCTCGATCGCGATACGACCGGATGCCTCCTGTTCTCCAAAACGCCCGAAGCGCACGAAGCAGTCGTACGGACGTTTAAGGAACATCTCGTCAGCAAAACCTATCGGACCGTCGTCTATGGAAAGTGGGACGCCGTTTCCTCCACAATCGACCTCCCCCTGGATGGCGAACGCGCCCTCTCCAATGTTCACTGTCTGCGCGGCAACAAGCTGGCTTCCCATTTGTCCGTCCGCATCGAAACGGGACGGCCCCACCAGATCCGCCGCCACCTGGCTATGGCACGCCATCCCGTCGTGGGCGATCAGCAGTACGGCCCGAAAATCGTCGAGGATCCGCGTCTTCTCAATCTCACGTATCCGCTCCTTCATGCCGTCGAACTCGAGTTTCCGCACCCCCTCAAACCGGGTGGGAAACTGAGCGTCTTTTCACCCGTCCCGCAAGATTTCCACCGCTGGCTCGGAATTCTCCGCCTCGAATAGCTCTTCCAAAATGTCCGATCTTCCCATGACACCCGCTTTGCGGCAACTGAAGGCCGCAAAAGCCGATTTTATCGCGCAGCAATACAAGTATGTCGACCATGGCGGTACGGCGCAGGCGGCGCGTGAACTGGGAATCGACGAACATCGGATCGTCAAGACAATCGTCCTCAAAACCGCCGCCGGAAAGCCCTTTATCATGCTGATGCACGGCGACCGGGAAATCTCAACCAAAAAACTGGCCCGCTTTCTCGGCGAAAAATCCGTCGAGCTCTGCCCCGTTCCGGAAGCGGAACGCCATAGCGGCTACCACTGCGGCGGAACTTCCCCCTTCGGCTTCCGGAAACGCGTTTCCATCTACGCTCAGCATTCCATTTTCGAATTGGATTGGATCTGTATCAACGGCGGCCAACGGGGGCTTTTCGTGAAGATCGCGCCGGCGCTTCTCAAATCCATCCTCGGTGTCCGAGAGGCCGATGCGGAACAGGAGCCGGAACGATGAACAAATCCCCTCCGCCCAATTGCGATCCGAACGCGGAAACCCTCAAGGGAACCATCCAATCCGTCCTTCACCATAACGAACAAAACGGATTTCTGATCGCAAAGGTGGCGCTTGAAGAGGTCTCCGCATACGGTCAACAGGTGGTCGTCATCAAGGGCACCTGCCCCGTCGCATGGCCGGGCGAAACCATTCGATGCTCCGGACATTGGATGCGGCATCCCGTCCATGGTCTCCAATTCGAGGCCGCTTCCATCTCCTGCATCGAGCCGACGTCCGCCGAAGGCATCGTCCATTATCTTTCCAGCGGCATCTTCAAGGGAATCGGTCCGAATTTCGCCAAACGAATCGTCGATCGATTCGGCGCCGATACGCTGCGAATCCTCGAAAAGGAATCCGGACGGCTCGCAGAAGTTCCCGGGATCGGCAAGGCACGCGCCCGCCAGCTGAAAAAGGCGTTCGCGGAAAACGAGGATACCCGCGAAATCATGCTCTTTCTCCAAGGTCATGGCATTACAACCGCCATGTCCACCAAAATCTACAAGCGCTACGGCGAACATACCATCGCCCGCGTCAAACACAACCCATACCAGCTTTGCGTCGATGTCGATGGTATCGGCTTCCGGAAGGCCGATGAAATTGCGGGAAAACTCGGCATTCCAAAAGACTCCCCCTACCGCGCCCGGGCCGGAATCCATTACACGCTCCAAGAACTCGCCAACGAGGGCCACTGCTTCTGCGAAACGCAAAACCTCCTCCTGCAGGCCGCCGACAAACTCTCCATCGAAATGGCCATCATCCAAGAGGCGCTTGCCGGTGAACTCGCCGACAATCACCTCGTCGATGACGGCGGACGAATCTATCTGAATTACCTCCACCGGGCAGAACGCTCCGTGGCGGCACGCCTGATTACCCTCATCGATACGCGGGATCCTTTCCCGGCAATCAAGGCCGATGCCGCAATCGATTGGGTCGCCGGAAAACTCTCCTTCCGCCTCGCCCCCCTGCAAAGCCAAGCCGTTTCCATGGCACTGACCAACAAGGTCTCCGTGATTACCGGCGGTCCCGGCGTCGGTAAAACCACCATCGTTCGGGCACTCTGCCTGATTTGGGGCGCTAAGGGTCGCTCCATCCGCTTGCTCGCTCCAACCGGAAGAGCCGCCCATCGCTTGTCCGAATCGACGGGCTTGCAGGCTCAAACCATCCATCGCCTGCTGAAATACCTCCCCAACGAACACCGGTTTGCCTATCACGCGGAAAACCCCGTCCACGCCGATACGTTCGTCATCGACGAGAGCTCGATGCTCGATATCGAACTCGCCGCCAGCCTGCTCGCCGCCATTCCGCCTACGTCTTCGCTCGTAATCGTCGGCGATGTCGATCAGCTCCCGTCCGTCGGCCCCGGAAACGTCCTGCGCGATATCATCGACTCCAAACTCGTGCCCGTGACACGGCTCGATGAAATCTTCCGGCAAAAACAGGATTCCGGCATCGTTCAAAACGCCCACCGCGTCAACCATGGTCTGCCTTTTGTCTCCCCGCCTCCCGGCAGCCCCCCATTTCCCGATTTTTTCTTCGTCCCTTGCGAAACCCCCGAACAAATCGCGGATTCCGTCACACGTCTGATCTGCGACCGGATTCCCCGCAAATTCAATCTCGATCCCCAAAAGGACATTCAGCTCCTTTCGCCAATGCGGCAAGGCGCAATCGGTATCGATACCTACAACGATATCCTGCAGGCGAAACTCAATCCCGTGCGCTCCGGAATCCGATACGGCATCCACGAATACCGGCGAGGCGATCGCGTCATGCAACGGCGCAATGATTACGATAAAAACGTCTTCAACGGCGATGTCGGATTCATTCAAGATATCGATTTGCGTTCGCAAACGCTCTCGATCGCTTTCGACGATCGCGTGATCGCTTACACCGCTGCGGAACTGGCCGACCTCGATCTCGCCTACGCAACAACCATCCACAAGTCGCAAGGCTCCGAATATCCCGCCGTCGTCGTGGTCATGTCCTATCACGCCTACACCTTGCTCCAGCGAAATCTTCTCTATACGGCTATCACACGCGGCAAAAAACTCGTTTGCATCGTCGGCGATCCGAAAGCCATTTCGACCGCCATCCGCACAACCGATCCGCTTCAGCGACAAACCGCCCTCGCATTGCGCCTGCAGCATGCGAACCATCTTCCCGCCAATCAAATCGTCGCCGAAAACAAATAACGACAGGAATTCCCCATGCTGTATACCTACAAAATCCGGATTTACGAATGCACGCCAAGCGGGATCCTCGCCTTTCCGCAATTGCTCAATCTCTTGCAGGAAACGGCATCCGTCCATGCGGCCGAATGCGGCTTCGATTTTCCTCTGATCGATCCCGCCGATGGGACCCGCGGCGCTTGGGTGCTCGCCCAGCTACATGTGCGCATGACGCGCTACCCAAAGGCACACGAAGAAATCCGGATCGAAACCCATCCCTACGGCGTCCATGGTCTTTTTGCTTTGCGCGATTTCATCATCACCTTCGCCGATGGAAGTCCTTGCGGCTTCGGCGTTTCTCGCTGGATGATGCTCGATCCTCGGACGCGCCGGCCCGTCCGTATCCCCGCCGAAGTCACGACGTTCGATGCGCCTCATCCGGAGCTCTTCCCCGAGTCCGAAACCTTCTCGCGCCTCCGCTACCCCGCAAACCCCGACGAAAAACCTGTCGGACAATACCGGACCTTGCACAGCAATATCGATCCGAACGGACACGTCAACAACGTCTTCTACGTCTCTTGGATGCTTGAAGATATGCCCCGGGAACTCTTGGAAACACATCAGATCCGCGATTTCGAAATCAACTTCCGGACCGAAACGCTCTACGGGGAAACCATCTCCTGTTTCCTCCAAAAGACAGAACCGGAGACATACCTCCACCGCGTTTCTTCCGCAACCGGCTCCGATCATATCATCGCATCGACGACTTGGGTGCCTCAGCCCCGCTAATGGAACAGTGTGGCAGCGCACCGCCCGCCTGCCCCGCAGTGCGCATCGTGGCGCGATCCCGTGGCCGTGCCCATCGCCCGTGTCCCATCGCCATGCGCACCGTCGCACCGCCCCCCGCCGCCGCGCCCCGTGGCCGTGCGCACCACTCGTGCGGCTTGGCGGTAGGACGCGATGTCTCCATCGCGCCGCCGCGCCATCAGCGCGGTGCGCGGCTTTGCCCTCGCCGCGCCCCTCCTCGTGTGGCTTGGCGGTAGGGCGCGATGTCCCTATCGCGCCGCATCGTCCCGTGGCCGTGC
>JAEDLN010000100.1 GCA_016295275.1 Kiritimatiellia bacterium | reverse complement strand
TTCGGAACAAGTAAATGCGACTAGGGTAGTCGCATTTACGATGAGAAGTTACATTGCTTGATGAGACGGGGGTTATCCAGTATGCTATTGCCATGAAAAAGCGTAAGATTCTTTGGCCGTTTCTGGTCTGTATTCTGGTGTTTGGGTTGGTCTGGCTTTGCGACAATGGAAAGCCCCATCTCGAGTTTGCCAAAGCTCTTCCCGCGAATGCCGGAGCGGTTGCCTATGTCGAGGATTTGCGGGAGCAGTACGAGGCATTTTTCCGGCATCCCATCGTCCGTGCCGAGTGCGAAACGCTGCAGATCGATCCGGACGATGCGCTTGCTTCGGGATGGAAGTGGCTGTTCCGGCTCGTATCGGGTCCCCGCAGTTATTTTGCGGCAGGTTACGAGACGGACCGGCGTCCGTATCTTGCTGCGGTCAGCGAGGTAACGTGGCGCACGCCGATTTTGCGGTTTTTCCAGACGATCAAGCGGATTCCGGGAGTCATTCGGTTCGAGGAATCGGAATCGGGCGTTTTGTTTTTGCGATTTGCGCCGGATGACGACTACGTTCTTTCGATTCGGGTGGTTGGGCGCCATTTGCTTGCGTATTGGGGACCGGAAGGCGATTTCATTTTAGAGATGGAGAAACGATTTCGGGCGAAGGAGGCGGCTCCCTGCGAAACCCTTCAACTCATGGAGAAGCTGTTTCAGGAAGACGGCTGCGAAGACAAGTTACGCGTTGCGTGCAAACCGGACGTGTTTGCGGAGGGGGAAGAATGGGCGGATGTTTTGCGGCAGACGGATTTGGGAAATCGTCTTCTCCGGGGGAATTGGGTTGTTCTTCTTTCCGATTTGGAGGATGAGACGCTTTCTGCGCGGGTCGTGTACGAAGACGAACGGCAGGACGGGGAGGTGATTTCGTTTGGTGACGGGTTGAGTCGGCTGGAGCCGGAGGCGCTTTCGATACCGGTCGATTCGTTGCTGGCCTTTGTTGCGGGCGACACGAAAATTCTTTCGGATTGGCTCCGGCGTTCGATCGGGCTTCCGATTGAGCAAACGGGGCCCTCGGCATTGTGGATTTCGGATTCGGCGCATGGAGGCAGCCTCTTCGGATTTCCGATGCCGGCGCTTTGCGGTGTTGCGCCGAGCGTAAAAGCGTCCAAATTGGAGCGTTGGTTTGCGCGAGCATCTACGGACGCATATTGGAAGAGTGAGGAAAACCGGTTGGCGGCGTTCGGGGCACGACCCAAGTTGCAGTCCGACAATACGCTTTTGCTCCGGTTTCCGAAGCAGGAATTTCTAGGTTCGATACCGAAGGACAAGGGGTGGTTCGTGGCGGCGGAAGAGCAGCGGCTTTACTTTGGAACGGCGTATGGAAGCTGGCAAGGTCTCCGGCTGAAAGACGATGCGGACAATCGGCAGACGATCGCCTCGGTTTTGTCTGCGCGAAGCAAGGAGCCGGAAGCGGCGCTGTATGGCTGGGCGGACGGCGTGAAGCTGGCCGATTGGCTACGTTATGTCAAAGCGTTTCTCCAATTGGGTTCGCGTTTAGGCATGGTTGAGAAGCATGTCGTGCAGGCTTATTCCGAAAATCTGGAAGTTGCGGGCTCGATCATACGGCCTTTGGGTGCGGTATCGTTTGCGGCCGGTTCCGGCGAATCGAATGTCTGGGTTCGGCTCCATTTTAGCGGGGCGAAATCGGACGCCTCCCCGAACAGCGACGAGTCGTTCGGTCCGGAACCATAAAGGAGCAGAACGATGAAGGGAACGACAATTGCGGCGGTGCTTCTAGTTGTGTTGCAGGTTTTTTCCGCGCAAGCGGCATCGCTTCCCCGTTTTTCCGAATCGGTTCCATTTCCGCTATTCGGGCTGGAGTTTCCGATGTTTCAGCATGCCAAGCAGGAAGCGGCGCGTCCGGCGGAGATTTTGCGGTATCGATGGACGCGCGGGGAAGAGACCTGGACGGAGGAGCGTTCCGATCCGCTTGCGTTGTGGCGGTTGGATCAGCGGATGGGGGTATGGCGCAATCAAGACGGGTATGAGATTTCGATTGCGGCCGTCACGTTATTTCCGCCCCTCGATTTTCCGGAGAAGCACGTAACGGAAGATGCCTTTCTCGCGTGGGCGGCTGCGGAGGAGAGTGCCATGCCCGAAACGGTTTCGGCGGAGCAATTGCGGGCATGGGCGGATGCATACGAGCCGAATGGGATTGAAGGGAATCCGGTTGTCCGCCAAGGGATGAATCATCGTATTCAGGTGGCGGAGTTTCCGGCGCTTGATTCGGGAACGGGGATTTGGATGTTTCGCATCAACAGGCGGGTGGCGGGGCAATCCGGGCATCCGCGCAATTGGTTTTACGTTCGCATTACGCGACCGGAGGCAATATCATCGGGCGACGAGACGTTTCGACGCATCATCAAGAACGATTTTTGGGGAGGAATCAGAGTCATTCCGGTAACCGATGGCGGCCTCGCGGCGGCATCTGGGGGCGGCAATCGGGACGTCGCGCCGGGCGATCCGCAGCGGCGGTGGCGTCCGTCGGATCGCGGACGGAACTACCGCGATGATTTGGAGCGGCGGCGCGGGCGTTCCTCCATTTCGAACCAATTGAATTGGTGGTACATGGAATCGGAGAACTACATTTTGCTCAGCGACGATCCGGCAGCGGAGCGGATTGCGGATCGGATGCTGGACGAGTTGGAATCGCTCCGTTCGTGTTTCATGGCACAGGTTCCGTTTTTCGAAACGGCCGAGCCGATGACGGGAGTCGTCCGTCTGTTTCGGACGGATGAGGATTTCCAGCTGTATTTGCAGGATGGCGGCTTGCCGCTTTCGGTGCGTGAAACGGCGGGCTTGTTTGACGGCGGGCGGCGCGAGCTGGTGATTCGTCCGATTGCGAAGAGCAGTGTGCAAACGCGCATGAACGTCATTCGGCATGAAGCGTTCCACCAGTATCTGTTTCAGGCGACGTCGGGTTGTTTGACCTCGCCGTGGTTCAATGAAGGGACGGCGGAGTACTTTTCGGGATTCGAGATGCGATCCCAGCGTTGGACGATGACGGAGTTGCGGCATTCCGCGAAAATTCTGGAATCTCTGGCGCGGGACCGGAACGTCGATTGGGAGAAGCTTTTGGAGTCTTTTCTGTTTTGGGATTACGAGCGGTTTTACCGCCCCGGCAAGAATGTGCAGGGCGGGGTTTCGTTCAGTTACGCATTCGGGTACGGGTTGATGCATTTTCTGTACCGTGGGGCACCGGCCCTTCGGAATCAGCCCTACCGCGATCTTTTGCCGACCTATCTTGCGGTTTTGGAAGAAACGCACAATCCGTCGGAGGCGGTCCGGGAAGCCTTTCGGATCGGGCGCAACAAGGATGAATTTCTCCGGCGGTTTGTTCGCGATTTTCGCGCCTATTGGCTCAAGAGTTCCGAGCGGGAAGCCGGTTCGCGCCGCCCGATTTTGCAGTAGAGAGTGGCGAGCCGCCACCGGGGATCGGGATATCCTGCGGCCGGCGAGCCAGCGCGAGCGAAGGGGACGGACGGCGTTGCCCCGGCAAACCCCGAAGGGTTCGGAATTGCTCTGTGGCGGAGCGCGCAAAAAAAAAATCGGCTAGTGGCGTTTTTTTCGAAGAAGAAACGCTTGCAGTTTGTCAGATTACAATGACAGCATAGCGCCCGATGATGGAAGCCTTGTATTCCGGAAAGGCTGTCAGATCCGATTTTTTCAGTAGGAGAACAGATCCGTGTGGCGGGTTGCAGAAGAGTTCTTCTGTCGATATTTTACGGATTGGTTTCGTCAGAAAGACATCCATGCCTTCGGGGCGCGGGACGTTCCATGCGTAGAAAGTGGCGATGCCTTCCGTTCGGGCTGTTTCACGTGCGACGGCAGCGAGATGGGCATAGCCGATGTAGTCATTCACAGCAGGCGTGATAAAGCCGATGAGAAAGAGGGCGAGGAGCATTCCTGCAGCCAAGCGACGGACGGCAGCAGGCAGGCGGAAGTTTCGGACAGCAAAAAGGGATAGGAGTCCGGAAGAAGCCAGAATGCAACCGAGCAGGAACAGGGGAAAACGCCAAAACGGAAAATCGGGAACAGCAACCGACAAGACGGCGAGGCAGATGCCACCCAGCAGGAAAAGTCCGGCGGGGATGCGCAGCGTCAATGCGAAGAGCCTAGATTTCAGATCGTATCGTTGCAAGAAAGAAATTCCCAAGAAAACGATAAATGGGTAGAGCGGGAGGAGATAGATATCGATTTTCGAGCTGATTGCAGAAAAGAGGATGAATCCGCTTATGACAATAACGGCAAAGAAGCGTTCGAAGTCCTGCAGGGCGAACCGGCGGCGCAAAGCAAAACAGAACGAGGCTGCCAACAGCAGAGACCAAGGAGCGAATCCGTACCAAACTCCCTTCAGGTAAAACCAAAAAGGTTCTTTGTGGTGGAAGGAGTCGACGGCCCGGTCGAATGTTTGGTGAAAGAGAAGATTCCGAAGGTATTCCAGTCCACCTTCGTTGTAGACGGAGAGGAACCATGCCGTGCAGCAAAGTCCCAAAAGGAGCCAGGTTCTCCACCCCCAGAAAACACGGAATGTCCGCATTTGTTTTGAAGAGACGAGGTAGGCGGTGGTCGCTACAAACGGGAGGAGCAGTCCGATAGGGCCCTTGCTGAAAAGGGCCAGGAAGACAAAGAGCGGGAATGTGTATCTCCGCATGCGAGTCGGTCTATGAAGCTGCAGCCAGAATGTCCGGAATGCGAGTGTAATGAAGAAGCACATCAGCATATCCATCCGGACGAAACCGGAAAGTGCAATATAGAGGCCACTCGTGAGGAGAATCAGGGTGGCGTCAAATCCCGTGAAGCATTGTTTTCCGTCGACTTGGATTTCATCGCGCAACCAGCGTCGCATGATTTCTGCGATACCGAAAGCCGGAAGAAGAGAAAGGAGAGGCGCTGCCTGCATGTAGTGGGGGCCGAATACCAGCTTCCATGCAATCAGGAGCCAAAAAAAGAGCGGGGGCTTGTCTGCATAGGCAACGCCGTTCAGATCGAACGTAAAGAATGTCTTTTCGCGAAGGGCGTCTTCGGCGAGACTAAAGTAACGCAATTCGTTTCCCGGGGAGAAATCGCGCAATAGCAGAAGAGGCAAAAAGGCAACCCATACAGCAAGATACAAAAGAGTCGCCTTGCAGCCATCGGGCAGATTCCGGAAGAAGGGAATTGGGGAAGAGAAGAATTTGGATAACCGAAAGCGGAGGGGAGGCAACGGAACTTTCATGACAGAATCCGAAAGAATGGAAACGATGCCAGATATCGGGTGTGGTCGATTTTAGAAAATTGCTTCCAGGAAGGGGGAGAATTTTGGGGGCTTTCTCTCAAGAGGGCGGATTGGAGGAATCTTTTGCCGCATTCTGTCGTTTGGCGAGCCGTTTCAGGAAAATAAGGAGAAGACAGGCGATGGCGAGGGAGACGGAGACCCAGGCGTCGGGGATTTTTCCTTGGACGGCGGATGAGGCGGCGAACGTGGCGAGGTAGGTTGTCGGAAGCCATCCGATGACCGAGCCGATGATCAGGGAGCGGATCGATGTTCCGGAGACGGCGAGAGCGAGCGTGGTGAGGATACCGGGAACGGGCAGCTGACGGATCAGGATCGTTTCGGGAATATCCGGGCGAAGATCGAGGAGACGGGCTGCTTTTGTGCGGGAGACGCGGTTGCGGATGCGTTCCCGGAGAAAGCGGCGTGCAAGGATAAAGAGGAGATAATTGCCGACGGCGGCACCGGCCATGGTATAGAGGAACGCTTGCAACGGGGATTGGCAGAGACTCCCTAGGAACACCGCAATCCAGAGGCGCGGAATTCCGATGGCATTGAGCAAGACGGAGAGAAGCAGAAGCATGGATCAAGGGGACGGCGAGTCGGGCGAGGAGTCCGGTTGTTCAAAGGAGGCCCAGAGGTATTTCTTTCTTCCCATGGAGAAGGTTCCCGTATCGCGAATAAAGCCCGGAAAGCGGAAAACGAGATTGGTGCCGTCCCGGTTGAGAAAAACCGCGAGACCCCTTTGTTCGGTTATCATGGCTTGGGTCAGTTCTTCGTCGGTATTGCAACGGGTTGCAAAGCGATTGGCATGGAGGGAAAGGTTTTCGCCGAAGATGTCGTAGAGCAGTAGGCGCGAGGAAGGCAGGGGGCAATATTGTTCGGCGAGACGGGCCATGATCCGGGGTTCCTTCAGAGGACCGATGGCCGGAAGAAGGGCGGAATTGAGAATGACTTGAAGCAGGAACATGGCTGCCGGCAGGCAGTACGGGTAAAGCGTTGCCGTTGATGCTTTCCGGAGAAAGACAAAGAGCGGAAGGAGGGTCAGCAGGGCTCCGGCATAGAAGATGGACGGGTGGAGCGACCGGATCAGTTCCGGTGGAATGAAGGCCGGCGGCTCGATGTTTCGGATGACATGGAAGAAGACGGCTGCGGCGAGGAAACCGAGAGGGAGAAGAAGGAGAAGGATCAGCGAGAGAATCCGGGCGACGCGGGTGGCGACGATGTTTTGCCAGGCAATGCCGAGCACAAGAGCGGCTGGCGCGAAAGCGGACAGGATATAGACGGAGCGCTTGGAAGCGGGAAGAGAGAAGAAGAGAAGGACAAACAATATCCAGAAGGTGAGTCCTTTGAGCATTTTTTTGTCTTGTCCCCAATGACGGGCGGCGACGGGGAGAAAGAGAATCCAGGGAAGGAAGCCGCAGAGAAATTGCAGAAAGAGATAGTAGAAGGGGCGGATGTGACCGTAGGATCCGGCGGCGCGTTCGAGATTTTGTCCGATCAGGATTTCCCGGAAATAGGCATTGGGGGCGCCCTCGAGGTGAGCGGCAACGAGCCAGAGAACGGGAATGGCGATGGCGAGCGCGCATCCCAGAAGGAGCTTTGCGCCTGTCAGTCCGGTTCGTTTGGAGAAGGGGAGCGGCGCATCGGACGGCGTTTCGGGGGGCGGTGTGGCGGCGGCAAAACAGAGAAACGAGCCAAGCGGAATCAAGAGTCCGACGGGACCCTTTGCGAGAATTGCGAGCCCCATCAGGGCGAATGCGCCGAAACGTTTGGCGGAAAAGGATGCGCGGGATGGTCCGGTGGCTACGGCCGCATCGATTCGCGAAAATCGGCAGGCATCCAAGAGGTTGATGGAAAGGAGTTCGAGTCCGGTCAGCAGTCCATCGATTTGGCCGCGTCCAAGGACCTGGTTGATTTCCCAACAGGTAGCGAAGATGACGGCGGAGATCCAACCGGCGGCATTCGAAGCGTGTCTTCGTCCGATGGCATGGATTGCAAGGATGGAAAGGAGGGCACCCAGGAAGGAGGGCAGACGCGATCCGAAAGGCGTCGGGAAGATGACTTCTCCCAATTGGATCAGCCAGATCATCAGCGGAGGCTTATGGGCGTAGATGACGCCGTTTCGAATCGGGATAAAGAACTTGCCTGCGTCTTCCATTTCGCGGGCAATCAAGACGAATCGCGGTTCATCGGGTTCCCAATAACCGCGGAACGCGTATTCGGTGCCCCAAAGGACGAGGACAAGCAGGAGAGCGAGGAGAAAGCGTTTCATGGCAACGTTAGCGGCGGGTTTCCATGGACTGAAGGCAAGCAGCCACATAGACGGCGTCCTTGGATCGGGCGCGCAACCATCGAACGCCGAAGAGATCGCCCCAGGTGGTGCGGAGCCGCCCCAGGTTCGTGTATTTGCTTCGTCCGGCGAGGCGCGGATTGTGACGCACGGGGCATTGGGTGATACGGGCACCTTGGACTTCGCAGAGCATGGGGAGGAATCGATGGAGACCGTTCCAGTACTGAAGGTGTTTGACGAAGGAAGCGCGGAAGGCTTTCAAGGAGCATCCGGTATCAATGATATGGTCGTTGAGGATGAGTCGGCGAAATGCATTGGCGAAACGGGAGGCGAACCGTTTCGAGAGCGTATCCTTCCGGGAAGCGCGATAGCCGCAACAGATATCATATGCGGGGCCGTCTGCATTCGGGAGCAAGGGCGCGACAACGGTGAGGATATCGCGGGGGTCATTTTGTCCGTCGGCATCGAGGGTGACGATGATCTCACCTGTTGCGCGTTGAAAAGCCAGATACATGGCGGCCGACTGACCGCAGTTGATTGGATTTCGAAGCAGGAAGATGCGTGAATCGATTGCCGCCTTTTCCTTCACGAATGTCGGGGAAGCGTCTGTCGAGCCATCGTCTGAAACGATGATTTCGCAATCGGGCAAGGAACGGGTCACCTCGCGCACGTGATCGAGCACGGTCGGGAGGCATTCCTCCTCGTCATGGACAGGCAGAATAACGGTAACGCGGGGGCAGGAAGAGAAATCGTTCATGTTGTTTTTTTCTCCGGAAGATACTGCAAGGATAGCAAAGGAATCTAACAAGAAAATTGTCGATATATTTCTATTTTCTGACCGGAATATTACCAATCGGCAATGTTTTGCCAGGCGGGGTGGCGAGCCGCCACGGGCGGGTGGCGAGGAGCGCGGCGAGGGGGACGCGCGTGGAGCGAGCGTGGCGAGGGGGCGGCGCGAGCGAGGAGCGGGCGGCGAGGGGGCGCGAGCGTGGAGAGGTGCGGTAATGCGCGTGAGAAATACGCCGTGTGTAATGGCGGTAGGGCGCGATGTCCCTATCGCGCCGCCCGGGTAATGCGC
>JAEDLN010000099.1 GCA_016295275.1 Kiritimatiellia bacterium | reverse complement strand
CATTTTGCGGTCTGCCGATGCCGCCGGATGCGCCGCCGTCATCGTCTGCGATCGTTGCACCGATATCCAGAATCCGAATGTAGTGCGCTCATCGGTCGGTACGCTCTTCTCGCTTCCCGTTGTCGAAACGACGACCAAAGAGGCGATTGCCTATCTGCAAGAACGCGGATTCGCCATTCTCGCCTCCACGCCCCATGCGGACGCCTTTTATTCGGACTATGACCTGACCGGCAATACGGCCATTGTCGTGGGCAGCGAACAGGTCGGTCTCACGGATGCGTGGCTGATGTCTTCCGCCTGCAAACGCGTCCGCATCCCCATGTTGGGACAGTGCGATTCTCTGAATGTGGCGGCGGCGACAACCATTTTGCTGTACGAATCGGTTCGCCAGCGAGTAGCAAAGGATCGGTCCATCGTACCGCCGCCGGCCCGGCACGAGCACGGCGGCGACGATCCGCATACCGACGGCGTCCACTCCATCGACTTTGGCGATTGAATTCCGACTCCCATGCTGAACCTTCACAGTCCACGCGAAATTACGGCATTTCTGAACGCCAATGGAATTCACCCGAGCAAGGCGCTCGGGCAGAATTTTCTCATCGACCGGAATATGCTCGATTGCATCATTGCGGCAGCGGATATTCTCCCGGGGCGGAAGGTGCTGGAAATCGGAACGGGTCTTGGCGTTCTCACGGAGGCGCTTCTGGCTGCCGGTGCAGAGGCGACAACCGTCGAAAAGGACGTGCGGTTGCATGCCTATCTTCGCGAACGCTTTGAAGGGCGTCCTCGTTGCAATCTCGTCTTCGGCGATGCGCTGGCATTGGATTATGCCGCCCTTTTTGCGGAAGGCTCCCATACGCATTTGATTTCCAATTTGCCGTATTCGGTCGGGACTCGCGTCGTGGTGGAAGCCTCTGCCGCGCCGCATCCGCCGCAACACATGACGCTGTTGCTGCAGAAAGAAGTTTGCGAACGCTTTTGCGCCAAAGAGAATTCGCCTGATCGCGGTGCGCTCTCCGTATGGCTTCAACAGCGGTACGATGTCGCCATCGAGCGCGATGTGCCGCCTTCCTGTTTTTTGCCGCGTCCGGATGTCGTTTCCTCCGTGGTAACTCTTCGCCGCCATTTCCGGCACGAAATGCCGTATCCGGAATTGCTTTATTTCCGGGAACTTGTGAAGACCGCCTTTCTGCATCGCCGCAAGCAATTGGCTTCCGCCATGCGCGGTGCCGGAAAATTCAGCCTTCCGGCCGAAAAAATCCGCGCTCTTCTCCTTTCGGTCGGAGCCGCTCCGGATGCTCGTGCCGAAGCCCTCGCGCTTGAACAATGGCTCGCGCTCGCCAGACAATGGAATGCTTGACGATGCCGCCTTTTCCGCTTTTCATTTCCGTTTGCTTTCCATCGTTTTCTTTCCCGTGAAAATACTTTTCTTTTCCGATGCGCACGGCAGTGCGCTGGCCCTTCAGGATTTGAAGAAACGAATCGAAGACGAGAAGCCGGATTTGATTTGCTTCCTGGGCGATGCCATTTATCACGGCCCGCGCAACGCCATCCAAAGCGACTATGCGCCGAAAGCCGCAATCGAACTGTTCAACTCGATTGCCGAAAAGCTGATTGCCGTGCGCGGAAATTGCGATACCGAGGTCGATCAGATGGTGCTGAAGTTTCCCTGTCTGGAAAGCTATACGACGGTTTGGGCGGACCGGCGCCGTTTCTTCCTGACGCACGGGCATCTGTTCGACGCCAGAAACCTGCCGCCGCTTCCGTCCGGAACCGTGATTGCCACCGGCCATACGCATATCCCGCGGCTGGAACAAGCCGACAATGGCCGTATTTTGCTCAATCCGGGCTCGATTTCCATCCCCAAAAATGGTAGCGTTCCTTCCTATGCGACCTATGCGGATGGCCGTTTTTCCCTCCGTGCATTGATGACGGGCTCGGCATACGCCGAATTGGACGCTCCGCCCGTCTCCGCTTCTTGACGCTTCACCCTTGACGTTTGCCCGCAGCCTGTTTCACTTATGACCAATCCATCCTACAGCTATTTGGTAGCCACCATTCTGGCCGATCGCGTCGGCATTTTGCGCGATGTCACCGGCGCGCTTTTGAAAGCCGGTGCGAATCTGACGGATCTCCGGCAAAATGTCATCGGCGGACAGTTCGTGCTTTTTGCCATTGCGGATTTCGAAAAACCGCAGCAGACGGAAGAGCTCGCAAACCTCGTTCGCGATGCCTTGCCCGAAAAGGGAGACGACCTGAATGTGCGCGTCTGCCAGCGTCCCACACACGAACTTCCGTCCGATGCGCATGACGATACCCGCAAAAACCGGTATGTCGCCGCCGTCATCGGTCCCGATTCTCCCGGCCGTATCTACCGGATCGCCGAAATTTTCGCCCGCCACAACGTCAATGTGGAGGATTGGCGCCACGATTTCAGCATTCCCGAACGGACGCTGACCATTGGCGTCGTCACCATTCCGCCTACGTGCGAATGCGCCCGCTTGCGCGAGGAACTGCAAGAATGCTTCCGCGAAGAAGGACTCGCCGTCAGCTTGCTCCACGAAAACATCTTCCGCGCCACCAACGAAGTAGGCCCTATCGCACAGCTTCTCCGCAGCAACATCAAGAACGGAGTTCCCCGCAATGCTTGAAACATCCGACCTTTCCGCAACTCTTCGCATGATTGGCGAGGAAAACCTCGATGTCCGTACCGTGACATTGGGCGTGAACCTCAACCGCTGCGTGTCCGATTCTCCCGAACAGTTGGCGCAGCGCGTGTACGACCGTCTTTGCCAAACGGCCGAACGCGTCGTTCCCGTCGCCAATGAAGTCGGCGCACGCTATGGCGTCCAAATCGTCAACAAACGCCTCGCCATCTCCTCCGCTTCCATTTTGCTCGAACGGCATGCCGGCAATCTCGATGCGGCCGTAGCCCTCGCCAAGGCGATGGATCGAGCCTGCGAAACGGTCGGAATCGATTTGCTGGGCGGCTATTCGGCCGCCGTCCACAAGGGCATGACCCCGGGCGAACGGACGCTTATCGAATCTCTTCCCAAAGCGCTCTCCGCAACGAAGCATGTCTGCTCTTCCATCAATATCGGAACGACAAAGGCCGGGATCAATGCCGGAGCCGTCGATCTCGTTTCGCGGAAAATCCTCGAGACGGCAGAAGCCACCAAGGAACAGCGCGGCTTCGGTGCCGCCAAAATCGTCGTTTTCGCAAACCAGCCGGAAGACAATCCCTTCATGGCCGGTGCATTGCTCGGCGCCGGCGAACCGGATACCGTCATCAATGTCGGCGTATCCGGCCCCGGTGTCGTGAAACGAGCCCTTGATCGTCTTTTCGCGCAAAATCCGAATTGCACGCTCGACGAAATTGCGGAAGAAATCAAACACACGGCCTATCGTGTGACGCGCGTCGGCGAACTGATCGGCCATGAAGTCGCGACCTTGCTGGGCGTTCCCTTCGGCATTCTCGATTTGGCTCTGGCGCCGACGCCCCGTGTCGGCGACTCGGTGGGCGAAATCTATCAAGCCATGGGCATTTCCAAGCTTGGCGCTCCCGGAACGACGGCCGCCGTCATGCTGTTGAATGATGCTGTGAAAAAGGGCGGTTCGTTTGCATCCTCCGCGGTTGGCGGTCTCTCCGGCGCCTTCATCCCCGTCATGGAAGATCACGCCATCGAAGAAGCCTGTACGGCCGGCACGCTTACGCTTGAAAAACTCGAGGCCATGACGGCCGTCTGCTCGGTCGGTCTCGACATGTTCCTGGTCCCAGGCGATATCGCTCCGGAAACCATTGCCGGCATGATTCTGGACGAGGCCGCAATCGGTGTCACGAACCGCAAAACGACCGGTGTGCGCGTCATTCCCGTACCCGGCGCGAAAAACGGCGACTACGTCAACTTCGGCGGTCTCTTCGGCGCCGGAACCGTCACTTCGCCCGTTTGCCCCGACGGCTCCGCCATGTTCGTCCGCCACGGCGGCCACATTCCCGCACCGATTCATTCGCTTTCCAATTGACGAAGAACCGGAAAAGCAGACGATGCCGGCTCCCTCTCCACTGGCGGGAGCCGGCGCCGTTTTCATGTGGGCGCCTCCCCGCCCTTGCTCGCGCCCCGTTGTCGTGCGCACCGTCCGTGCGCCGTGGTATGGTGCCGCGGCTTTGCCGCGGGTGAGGGTGACCGGACGCCGCGCCCTGCGCGGGCCGGGAGCCCCGGCAGGCGATGGGGCGCACGGAGACGCCCCCGGCAAAACTCTCAGCGTGTGCTACTTGCCGCGCCCCGTTTCGCGGTGCGCGGCTTGGCATCCCGTGCCATCGCACGTGGAGTAAGCGCCGCCATTACGCCCGCGTGGTGCGCACGCGCATTACCCGGGCGGCGCGATGGGGACATCGCGCCCTACCGCCATAACGCCCGCGAAATTCGCACACCATTACGCGCCGCGTCCCGTGGTGCGGTCCAATTGCTTATACAGAAGGGGTTGACCCTTTTTTGACAACCGCCATTGCACCCGCGCATTACCCGGGCGCATTACCCTGCGGCGCGATGGGGACATCGCGCCCTACCGCCATTACGCCCGGCAATAATCTCACGCAATATTCGCACGCCGCCATTACGCCCCTCAATATTCGCACGCTCATTGCCCTACGGCGCGATGGTCGGCCGCAACCGCCCGTGGCGGCTCGCCACCGCCACGACACGCCGCACCGAAAAAACAGGCGGTCCCCCAAAAGGAACCGCCTGCTTCTGCACCTCCTTTCGGAGGAATAGGCTCTAAAACCTACTTATTTGGCATCCGTGTGGAGTGCCGCAAGCTTCGTGAGGAGCTCGTACTTGGCCTTGAAGCGCTTATCGGCTTCGGCAACCATCGCCTCGGCTTTGGCCGGGTCGAGTTTTGCCAACTGCTTGAAGCGGTTCTCGGTGGCGGCCTGTTCGGCAAACGCACGGCTCGGAGCCTTGCTGTCCACCTTCAACTCGCCCGTAGACGGATTGTAGCGGTAGAGCGGGAAGTGACCGGATTCGACAGCGAGTTTCTGCTGCTCGAGACCCTTCACCATGTTGATGCCATGGTTGATGCAGTGCGCGTATGCAATGATCAGCGCCGGACCGTCATAGGCTTCCGCCTCGGAAATGGCCTTCACGACCTGTCCGGGGTTGGAACCCATCGAAACCTGCGCAACATACACGTTGCCATAGGTCATCTGCATGAGTCCGAGATCCTTCTTTCCGGCCGGTTTGCCCGCCGCAGCGAACTTCGCAATCGCGCCAAGCGGCGTCGACTTGGAGGCCTGTCCGCCCGTGTTGGAGTAGACTTCGGTATCGAGAACGAGAACCTTGACATTGTGGCCGCTCGCGAGAACGTGGTCGAGACCGCCGTAGCCAATGTCGTAGGCCCAACCGTCGCCGCCAAAGATCCAGACGGTCTTCTTGACGAGATACTCGCAGAGAGAAAGCAACTGCTTGGCGTTCGGGCACACCTTCGCACACTCGCACTTCGAGAGACGGTTCTTCAGCTCGGCGACGCGCTCGCGCTGCGCCTCGATCTGCTCTTGCGTCTTCTGCTCGGCATCTCGAATGGAGACGAGGAGGTCCTTTATCTCCTGCGGCGCCTTTTCGGACGCGAGAATGGCCTCAAGAGCCTGAAGAGCCGTAGCCGTATGCTTCTCAAGCGTCATGCACATGCCGAGACCGAATTCGGCGTTGTCCTCGAAGAGCGAGTTGCTCCATGCGGGACCGCGGCCGTCCTTGCGTTGGCAGTATGGCGTGGTCGGAAGGTTGCCGCCGTAGATCGAGGAGCATCCCGTCGCATTGGCAATCAGAATGTGATCGCCGAAGAGCTGCGTGACCAACTTGATGTACGGTGTTTCGCCGCAACCGGCGCAGGCACCGGAGAATTCAAAGAGCGGACGGCAGAGCTGGGAGCCCTTCACCGAATCGAGACCCTTGATGTCCTTGTGCGCAATCTCGGGAAGATCGAGGAAGAACTTGAAGTTCTCGGACTCGGGCTTGCGCAACGGAATCTGGTCCCCAAGCTTGAGCGCGGGGCTCTTGCCGGCGGCAACGAGTGCGGGTTTGCTCATCGGACAGACCGTGACGCAGAGACCGCAACCGGTGCAGTCCTCGGGCGCAGCCTGAAGCGTGAACAGCTTGCCGGCATAGGGCGGCTTTGCGGCCACGCTCTTGAACGTGGCAGGCGCACCTTCGGCACTGTCGTAAATCTTGCCGCGGATGGCCGCATGGGGGCAGACGACCGAGCAGTTGAGACACTGGATACAGGTCTGCGGATTCCAAACCGGAATGTGCGTGGCAATATTGCGCTTCTCCCACTGCGTCGTGGCAGTCGGCCAAGTGCCGTCCTCCGGAATGGCGGAAACCGGCATGTCGTTGCCCTTCTGCGCAATGAGCGGGGCGGTAATCTTCTGGACGAACTCGGGTGCCTCGGGCGAGACGGTCGGCGGCATCTTGTAGACGCCGGCAGGAGCCGCCGGAACCTTCACTTCGTACACGGCATCACGCGCCGCATCGATGCACTTCCAGTTCTTTTCGACAACGTCCATGCCCTTCTTGGCATAAGACTTCTCGGCATATTCCTTGAGCTTGGCAATCGCCTCGTCCTCGGGCAGAATGCCGGAAATCTTGAAGAACGCAGTCTGCAACACGGTGTTCGTGCGCGTACCCATACCAGTCGCCTGTGCAATGGCGGTGGCATCGATCACGTAAAACTTGATCTTCTTGTCGATGATCTGCTGCTCGATCTCATCCGGCAAATGCTGCCAGACTTCCTCGGCGGAGTAGGGCGAAGCAAGCAGGAATGTCGCGCCGTCCTTCGCTTTCGAAAGCATGTCGTACTTCTCGACGAAGGAGAAGTTGTGGCACGCCACAAAGTCCGCGTTGGTGCAGAGATACGGACTGCGGATCGGCTTGTCGCCAAAACGCAGGTGGGATGTCGTCAGACCGCCCGCCTTCTTGGAATCGTACTCGAAGTAGCCCTGCGCATAGTTGTCCGTGTAGGTGCCGATGATCTTGATCGAGTTCTTGTTCGCGCCGACCGTTCCGTCGGAGCCAAGACCGTAGAACATGCACTCGTGGCGGTTTTCGTGGGCGAGAACGAACGAAGGATCGTAGTCGACCGAGAGACCCGTGACATCGTCCTTGATGCCGACCGCAAAGTGATTTTTCGGCTCCGCCGCAACGGCATTGTCGAACACGCCCTTGACCATCGCCGGCGTGAATTCCTTCGAACCCAAACCATAACGACCGCCGAGAACTTTCGGATAACGGGTGACGTGCCCCTTCTCCATGGCTTCGCCGAGAGCCGTGCGAACGTCCAGATACAAGGGATCGCCAAGGGCACCGGGCTCCTTGACGCGGTCGAGGACCGTAAGGAACTTCGTGGTGGCGGGGAGTGCCTTGGCAAATGCCTCCACCGGAAACGGGAGGAAGAGACGAATCTTGAGGACGCCGACCTTGGCGCCTTCGGCATTGAGCTTGGCAACCGTCTCATCGCACGTATCGGCGCCCGAACCCATGATGACAATCACATTCTCCGCATCCGGAGCGCCAACATAGTCGACGAGGTTGTAGCGGCGGCCGACCAGATCCGCGAGCTTGTCCATGTTCTTTTGGACGATGGCCGGAAGCGCGGCATAGTACTTGTTGACCGTCTCGCGACCCTGGAAATAGACGTCCGGATTCTGCGCCGTACCGCGCATCTGCGGATGATCCGGCGTAAGGCCGCGCTTGCGGAACGCCTCCACCAGATCGTCGTCGATCATCGCGCGAATCGCTTCCTGCGGCATTGCATCGATCTTCTGCACTTCGTGCGACGTGCGGAAACCATCGAAGAAATGCACAAACGGAATCTTGGCCTCCAGCGTCGATGCATGGGCGACAAGCGCGAGATCCTGCGCTTCCTGAACCGAGGCGGACGCCAACATCGCAAAGCCCGTTTGGCGGCAGGACATGACATCCGAGTGGTCGCCAAAGATATTGAGCCCCTGATAGGCAAGGGCACGCGCGGAAACGTGGAAGACCGTCGGGGTCAGTTCGCCCGCAATCTTGTACATGTTGGGAATCATCAGCAGGAGACCCTGCGATGCCGTAAATGTCGTCGTCAGCGCACCCGTCGTAAGGGCGCCGTGAACTGCGCCGGCGGCGCCGCCCTCGGACTCCATTTCGACAATCTTCGGGACGTTGCCCCAAAGGTTCTTCTTGCCCTTGGCCGCAAGCTCATCGCATGTCTCTGCCATCGGGGAAGAAGGAGTGATCGGATAGATCGCGCAGACTTCACTGCACTGGAAGGCAACTTGGGCACAAGCCGTATTGCCGTCCACCATGATTTTCTTCGCAGGTGTTGTCATGAATAACTAGAACTCCGTATTTAGTGCTAAATTGTATCTCAATAACAGTAGATAATGGATTTTGAGGAAGGAAACGCATCCGCAAAACGAGGTACTGTGTTAGCGGAAGAATAATACGATAAAAAAGGGTACGAATGCAAGACAAAACGCCAAAGCGCGGATTTTCCCCTTCCCGTCATGTCCTCATGGACGGAAACGCCATCCCTCACATTCCTCGCCGCCACACCCCTCGTGCGCCGTTGCCGTGCCCCCCACTCGTGCGGCATGGCGGTAGGGCGCGATGTCCCCATCGCGCCGCTGCGCCGCATGGCGCGGT
>JAEDLN010000098.1 GCA_016295275.1 Kiritimatiellia bacterium | reverse complement strand
TGCATGCCGCGGCTTGCCAGCGGGGGCTCCCCGCCCGCGGCACGGTGCGCGGCAGAGCCGCGCACCCGGCGCGATGTCATGATCGCGCCGCCATTTACCCACGCGCATTACGCACGGCCACGGGGCGATGCGGCGCGATGGGGACATCGCGCCCTACCGCCATTTACCCACGCGCATTACCCACGTGCATTACCCACGCGCCACGGGGTACACGCATTACCCGGGCGGCGCGATGCTCGCCCGCGGTGGCTCACCGCCGCGCCCTACCGCCATTACTACACCCGCAAAATTCGCACGCGCATTACGCACGGCCACGGGGCACGCGCATTACCCGGGCGGCGCGATGCTCGCCCGCGGTGGTGCACCGCCCGCGGTGGCTCCCCACCGGCCGCGGTGGCTCACCGCCCCGCGCTTGCAAAGATATTGTTTTTCCGTATGCTAGAGTGTGCGATGTCAATTGAATTGGAAAATTGGGAAGATACGCTTCAGCTGGCGCTCTCCGAAATCGATACACGCCTGGAAGAAAAGTACGGTGGAATGTATCCGTTGCATCCGGCACGCCCAGCACGCGGCAGTACGGCCAATCCGCAATATGACGGACTCTTTCGGGTAACGGCCGTCTTTTCGGCAGGCATTGGCTCGGAATACGGAAAAGGCTATCTCTTCCGGGTCGAAATGGTTTCCCTCGCCGCTATCCCGGAACAAGTCCTCGAAAAAATCGAAGAGGAAGCGGCGGAGCTCCTGCGCAAGGAACTTGAACAGCGGTTTCCGGGACGGGAACTGCATGTGGAGCGCGACGGTCGCATTTTCAAAATCCACGGCGATTTGTCGCTCTCCTGAAAACAAATGCCGCGAACGGCCCGACGCCCTTTTGAGCAGCGGAACCTTCTGGCGGGAACCTTGGCAACGAGCTTCCCCACATACCCACTTTCGCTTTTTGCCAAAATGGTATACAATGATTATACATGTCAGACAGATTCCAGAAAAAAACTTTTTCCCCCCCTGCCTGCTCTTCATCCTCATACCGACATTTCAATGAAAAATAAACTTATGATCGCAATCGGCCTATGTAGCGCGGTTTCCATCAACCCCCTTATGGCAACTCCCGCTGAAATGCCGGAAACAGGCATTCCAAAGGGTCTCGGTGTCCAGCTGAAAACAGATTGCTGGAATGTCGAAACCTTGGATAAGGCATATTCGCTCGGTTTCAAAATCGTTCGTCGCGGATTCTATTGGAATGCGGTCGAAAAGGAACGGGGCGTCTATGATTTCTCCGCCTTTCAAAAGGAAATGGAACACGCGAAAAAACGCAATCTCACCGTCATCGCGTGCCTCTTCGGCGGAAATTCCCTGTACAACGAAACGAAGGGAGGAATCCTCACACAAGCCGGACGGGAGGGGTTTGCCCGTTTTGCCGCCGCAGCCGCAAAACAATATGCCGGACAAGATGTCATTTTCGAAATTTGGAACGAACCGAATGTCCGGACATTTTGGCGAAAAGACGGAACCCACAACAGCAAACCCTACGCGGACGAATACTCCGCCCTCGTCAATACGGCCGTTCCCGCCATGCTGAAGGCTGATCCCAACTGCCGCATCGTCGCAGGCTCCGTCTCCAATTACTGGCAACCAAGCTACGAATGGACCGAATTCTGCTTCCAAAACGGCGTTCTGAAATCCGGCATCTCCGGCTGGTCCGTCCATCCCTATGGCGTTCGCAATCCCGAAGATCATGCAATCGGGCACGCCGTCACGCGAAAACTTCTGGAAAAATACCGCGCCCCGGATATGCCCATCGTCAGTACCGAACGCGGTTATGCGGCAAAGGCAACCGCAACCGGCGAAGGATGGAGCGGCACCGCCGCCGATAAGGCTCTCTATTATCAGGCAGCCCACTTCGTCCGGCAGCTTCTCGTGGATCAGCTCAACAATGTCCGGTTCTCCGTTTGGTACGAGTGGGGCGGAAAGGAAGGCTTTGCCCTCTTCAACCCCGACGGAACAGAGGCACCCGCCGTCTCGGCACTCCGGGATCTCGTGAAGAACCTGAACGGCTATCGGATCGTGAAACGAATCGACTCCGATTCCAATCAGGACTATGTGCTCCTGTGCGAAAATGGGAAAGGCGAGCGAAAGCTTGTTCTCTGGACAGCCCCTCCGCAACAAGGCTCGCCCGATGAAACCTGGCCGCACGACATTTCGCTCTCCTTCGAAAATGGCTCCAAACAAACTTTCCACCTGGAGGCCATGCCCGGCTACTGCACCCTCTCCGCCCAAATGGGCGAACCCGTGTCTTCCGTCACCACAACGCCAAAACCAAAGGCAGCCAATCTGAATCCAACCGCCGTTCCGAACGGAGGAACCGCCCTCGGAATATTCGAAAATGCGACACGGTGGACATTCATCCCCAATACGGGCAAAGGTTCGATTGAAGCCTTTCAGACCAAAGAAAACCTTTCGGCCCTTCGCGTGCACTACGACTTTTCCGCCGCAAAGTCCCGCTCCACCCCCTACGTCATGGCAACCATTCCGCTCCCTCTGCCGGGAGCCGCAAACATCGACTTTCTCGCTCGCTCGCAGACGCCGCAGCCCCTGACCTTCCGTGTCACCGATGCAACGGGACAAACCCTCCAATTCAAAACGCGTCTCAAGGGAAACGGCGGTTGGGAGAAAATCTCCTTTCCGCTCAATCGCAAGCTCGAACACTGGGACGGCGCCAATGACGGTTTCGCACACTTCCCGCTGAAAGCCTTCTGCCTCAGTATCCCAAAACCGCCTTCGACCGAAAAGGGATTTGTCGAATACGTCAGCGCTTTCGCCATCGGTTCCGCCGTTCCGGATACGAATCAAGCGCACCCCAATACCGCTATGGCTGCCAAGCCCGTCGTGCCTCCGACCGCTTCCGCCGGTGCCACCGCCCCCGCACAGGTGAAACTGTACGATCCAAAAACCGGTGAACTCGTGCTGACCGGAACCATCGAAGGTGCGCTTTCCCCGGTCGCCCAGGCCGCCGCTCCGACCGCTGCTCCGACTGCCACCCCGACCGCTGCTCCGACCGCCGGTACCGCCGCCCCCGCAATGCCGCCCGCGCCGGCTCCCGCTCTTCCCAAAAGCGTCTCGCCTATTCCCCTCTTCTCCGGTGAAACGACATGGAAATTCGATAAAAATACCGGATCGGGCTCCTTTGCCATTGCAAAGGATTCCGCCGGTACCGACATCGCAATCCTTCAATACGATTTCTCAAAGTCCAAGGCCCGCTCAACCCCGTATGTGATCGCATCCGCCCCCATGAAGGTGGAAGCCGCTTCCGCCCTCTGTCTTTCCGTGCGCGGCGCCGTCGACAAACAGCGCTTGACCTTCCGCGTCGTCGATTCTACAGGTCAATCGCTTCAATGGAAAAGCAAGGTGACCACGCCCGGCTCTTGGGAACAACTCCATTTCCCGCTCAACCGCAAACTCGAACACTGGGACGGCGCAAACGACGGATTCGTCCACTTCCCGCTGAAATCAATCGTCGTCAGCGTTCCGCAACCGGCCGGCGTCTCCTCCGGAACCGTCGAATACGGTCCCATCGGACTCGTTCCCTAACAAGATACCCCTTCTATCAACACGGAAAGGTCTTCGGACATTCCTCGATTCTTGCAATTTCATGAAGAGACAAATCATCCTTCTGTTTTCCTTCTTGGGAGCCCTTCCTCTCCATGCCGATCTTTTTTCATGGAGCGGCGAGGCCGAAAACAACGATTTCTCGGATCCGGCAAACTGGTCCCCTTCTCTGACCTTTGGAACCGCCGATACGCTCGTCATCGACAGCGACCGCGTATCCGAACCCATCATCCTCCGTTCCGATGTCGAATTCGGAATGCTCCAGCTTACCAACAACACAAAAACCATTGTCGTGCGGGCGGAAAACGACGCGCGCATGTCGATCCCGGGAATCGTCGCCACGGATGACAGAAATGTCATCGACATCATTTCCTGCTACGCTTCTTCCGGAACAAACCGAATTGACGCCGATATCGTATTGTCCTGCACCGGAACAGCCCGTTTCAAAAGCGGAAGAGGAACGCTTTGGCTCTCCGGCGTCATCTCCGAAGCGACAGAAGGAATCCCTGTTCAATACAACCGGAATGACCCATCCAGCCAACGGCTCGTAACCGGACTGAATACCTACTCCGGCATTACAAAACTCAATTCCGACACACTCGCCGTTTCATCGCTTGGCATGGCCGGACAGCCCTCCGCGCTCGGATTGAACAAACAGGTCGATATCGGCTACAAAGGAAGCCGGACTTCCGCTCTCGTCTATGTCGGCGAGGGCGAAAAGACCGATAAGGATTTCCAGTGGGGCGGCGGCTCCGGCTCCTCTTCCTTCCAAAACCGCAGCGCTACCGGCCCAGTCGAGTTCGCCGGAACCTTTCTCTTTCCCGACTACGGAACCTTGAACCTGAGCGGAAGCAATCCCGGCACGAATATCGTTCGCGCCTCCATCTGCAATCCGGAAAATTCCGGTGGGACGGACGCCATCAAACTCGGTGTCAATTTGACCTCCATCGATACGTCGACTTGGCTTTTGACCGGCGACAATACGCATACCGATACGACGGAAATCAACTACGGAACGCTTCTCCTTTCCGGCAACAACTCCGCCGCAACTGGCGTATGGAGCGTCAAACAAAATGCCACCCTCGGCGGAAATACGACGCTTGGCGGAAGCGTCAGCCTCATGGGTATCCTCAAGCCCGGATTGCCCAAAGGCGAACTTGCAATTGCGCAAGACTTGACCATCGGCGAGAAAAACTACGGCACGATCGTCGCCTCTCCCGATGCGTCCCTTCTCGTCAGGGGAACGTTCCAAATCATTGGAAAATGGAAGGTCGATATTTCCGAAGGATTCGAACCAGGCGGCGAATTCGTACTTCTCGAATACGGCTTGCTGACAGCATCCTCCGATACCTACGAGGAGCCCACCGTCAAGGGCGTCATTCCGACCTTCCCGGACGGAACCGAACCTTCCGTCGAATGCGTCAATGACGGAAACCGTCTCATCCTTGTTGGAATCCGCTCCCCCGTCAAAGGATCGGCCTTTTTCATCCGCTGAGAATGCCGATTGCAGCAATGGCCGCGTCCCCTCTCCGACCCCGAGCTGATATAGGTTGTCTTTTTCCGCTATCTGTATTAGTCTTTCGAAACCTTTTTCCTTTCATTCATCGAACAAATCCCCGACGTACATGAAATTCTCTCCCGACAAGGGTAAGCTCCTTGCTGCCGCCGTTCTCTCCTTCTCCTTACTCCAGTCCCAAACAAACGCCGATCCGGCAATCGTCGCCGTTGCCGCAGTCGACCTTTCGGAATCGATTGAAACCACCGAAGACTGGGTCTTCAAAACCGCTCTCGGATACGATTCCTGCAGCGGAAATACGGAAAAAGACGCGGCAAGCGCACACTTCGAAGCCGTGAAGGCAAACGGAAAATTCCGCCTCTTTTCAACGTTCGATGGCGCATGGGAAGAAACGCAAACCGAAAAAGACGGCGTCAAAACCACAGATACGACCGTCAACAACATCAAGGCCGCCGCTAATTTCAAAACCCTTTTCAACGGCTATTTCCTCTATGTCGATGTCAGCGGTCTGCATGACGAAATTTCCGATATCCGTTATCGCTTCATCGAATCCGTCGGTATCGGCACTTTCCTGTTCGATACGGACGCCCTTCGCTTCTCCATCCAGGGCGGTGTCGCCTACGTCCAGGAGGATATCGGCGAAACCGATCAGTATGCCTCCCTGCGCTTCGCCGAACGCATCGATTGGAAACCGGCATTTGCCAATGGCGTCTCGTTTTGGGAGTCGGTGGAAACCCTTGTCAATGTCGAAGGCTTCGATCGCCACCTCGTTGCCGCCGAAGCCGGTATGGACGTTCCCCTTTTCGCCAATCTCTCCCTCCAACTCAAGGCAACCTGCAACTACGATTCCGATCCGGCAAAAGACAAGAAATCCACCGATCGCCGCCTAATGACGCAAGTCGCCTATCGTTTTTGATTCTACCCCCCCCGGTTGTCGATGCCGGGACAAAAGACAAGAACGGCAAACGGGTCCATGCCCGCTTGCCGTTCTTCGTTGCTTTCCGGCACGCCTAATAAAGACGCTCGACTTGATTGCTGGCAAGCGTGACCAATGCAGGACCGCTCGTCAACTCGACTTTGACCGTCGGATTCGTCGGACACGAAAAATCGAAGGTTTCGCGAAGCGTTTCCGCCGGCCATACCGGAATTTGCTCTTCTCTGCTCCGGAGATACGCCGTCACTTCGCGAATCGTCGCTTCATCATCGTTTTCGACGAGAAGCTCCGGATGAACCGCCAAAACATTCGCACATTGCGCCAGCGCTCTGGCCGCCATGTCGACGCGAACCGTATTGCGCACCGATTGACAGGTCGGCCAAAACGCAAGATACCCCATACCGGCAATCAAAACCAACAACAGGATGATAAGGGGCGAAACAACGCCCGAATGACCCGTTCCTCTACGCCGTTTGCCGCGCATCTCAAACCTCGATCGAAAGAAAAACACACGTCCGGTCAACCGGATCGAGCGTATACGCGCCAAGCGTCGCGGGCAACAGACAGCTGCGCCCGAACGGCACCTCCGTCACACGCCCTTCTTCCTGAATCCGAAGCGCACCTTTCACCGGAAAGACAATGCGGAAGGACGACCCGTCCGCAAATCCCGGCTCCGATTCCTCGAGCGTCCAACGCTCCATGCAGAAAAAGTCGCTCCGCAAAACCCGCTCGCGCAAATTGTTCGTTCCAAGTTTCCCCATCGAATACGGCGTCAGCAACTCCGCCGTACCCAGCTTCCACTCGATCGCCTTTTCCGCTTTGTCCAAATGCAACTCGCGCGCCTTGCCGTCCGCACCGACTCGATCCCAATCGTATACGCGATAGGTCGTATTGGAATTCTGCTGAACCTCCAAAACCAAATTGCCTTCGCAAATCGCATGCACCAACCCGCCGGGAATATAAATCGCCTTTCCGGGCTCGACATCGACCGCCGTCAATAACGTCGGAACAGCCTTCTCACGGACGGCATCGCGGAAAATGCGCGGCCCGATGCCTTTCTTGAGACCCGCACAAACAATGCCTCCTTCACGGGCATCCAAAAAATACCACATCTCCGTCTTCGGATCGCCTCCGCAGAGCGTTGCATTGTTCTCATTCGGATGGACCTGAACCGACAGACGCTGCTTCGCATCAATCAATTTCACCAAAAGCGGAAACGTGTCGCCTTCGACATGACGCCCCAAGAGCGCCTTGCCATGCGTCGCGCAGAGCGCCGCAAGCGTCTGCCCCGCAACCGCGCCGTTCTCGACCACCGACATGCCGTCCGGATGGGAACTGACTTCCCACGACTCCGCACAAGGATGCGGCGTCTCCGAACGCCGGAAAAGCTGCGGTATGCGCTCGCCGCCCCAGATGTAGTCCTTGTATACCGGTGTAAACAAATACGGATAAAGCTCGCTGTTCATCATCAACCAGTCTTCTTGCAAAATAATTAGGATTATGCCGAAAAGAACGGCGCAGTGTCAGCCATCGCAGACGCCGCGCCATCCGTCAACGCCACACGCCGGAAAACTGCAGCCGCACCTCCTCCGGACACAAATGGCCGATTCCAATCCGCTTACAGGTCAAATCCCGAAAGAACATCCACGGACTCGTCATCCGCTGCAGGCTTCGGAGGCTGGACAGGCGCAGGCGTCGTCTTCGGAATCGACGGCGCCGCAACCGTGGCAGTCTTGACCGGTAATGCAGGTTTTTCCGCGGGAACGGAAGCCGCAACCGAAGCAGAAGCCTGTACCGGTGCCGATGCCTTCGAACCGACAACCGGAATGTAAAGCTGCTGCCCGACACGAATCCGATCCGGATTCAACCCGGCATTGGCTTCGCAAATCGCCTTCTGCGTCGTGTGATGACGAATGGCAATGCGACCCAAAATGTCGCCGTTCTGAATCGTGTAGACGACAAAACCGTCACGCGCCGGCAACGATTTCTTGGCTTTCACCGTCTTCGTGCACGAGGTCGATTGCTTTTTCGACGCGGCAGAAGGAGCCGGAATGTAAAGCTTTTGCCCGGCGCGAATGCGATCCGCACTCTTCAACGAGTTCGCTTCCATAATCGCACGAACCGATACGCCATGGGAACGGGCAATGCGACCGAGAATGTCGCCATTCTTGACCGTATAGACCGATCCGCCGGCCGGAACCTTGCAAACAGTCGACGGCTTCGACACAGGTGCCGATGCATCCGGCACGGGCGCCGGCGCGGAAATGTGAGCACCCGTATAGCCTTTCAGACCCTCCGTCTCAACGACAAGAGACTCTGTCGGAACGCCTTCTTCCGGAATGACATACTCCTGATAAGTGCCGGGTGTCCCGACTTTTTCAATCGGAAGGATTACTTCTTCCGGTTTGCCCAGAGAAGTCTCCGTCGGGGCGGGCTCCGTCTCCGCGGTAGTGTTTTTTCCATAGAGGAACGTGCGGCAACCCGTCGAAAGCGATGCTACGCAGAAAAGACTGAAAAGAAGAAGAGTGGTATTCCGTTTCATGGCTGTTACTTGAAAGACCCTTGGCGATATGCTCGCTTGTGATTATAGGAAAAGAAATAGGCACTGTCCACATAAAAACAGCCCCCCATCTATCCTCGTTTTATACCCGCCGCCCCCCCCCCCCCCCACCCCC
>JAEDLN010000097.1 GCA_016295275.1 Kiritimatiellia bacterium | reverse complement strand
CATTACCCGGGCGGCGCGATGGGGACATCGCGCCCTACCGCCATTACGCACGCGGGTTACGCACCGCCATTTTCGCCCCCTGCGCACCATGCGTGTCCCGTTGCGCGGTCCATTTGCCGTACGGTCCCGTCGCGGTAGGGCGCGATGTCCCCATCGCGCCGCCGCGCTACGGCGCGGTGCGCGGCTTTGCATCCCGCGCCTTTGCCCGCGCCCGTTGCGCACCATAGCCCTTGCCCGCGCCCGTTGCGCACCACCCCGCGCCATCGACTCCAAATCGGCTGCCGGGTGTCCCGGCCTTTGTGTTCCTATCCATCCCGTCCCGTCGCTCTTTGTGCCCCTTTGTGTTAAACCCCCGCGCATCCACGCCCGCGCCCAATCGCCCGCGCCATGGCAGGTAGCACACGCTGAGAGTTTTGCAGGGGGCGTCTCCGTGCGCCCCCCCATAGACGCGCAGGGCGCGGCGTCTGTTTCCACCTACCACCTTATTCCCCCGCCCCGCTTCTCCCGCGCCCCGTTCCCATCGCGCGACTTGCATCCCGATACGAAAGAAAGGTAGACTTGACGCATAGGTGCCGATATGTCTTTTCTTTACCCGAAACTTCAAAACAAAACCATTCGCAAAACCGCTACTGTCCTCGCAACCGGATTCGGTCTCGGCTACAGTCCCGTCGCATCCGGAACAGTCGGTTCCCTCCTTGGTTGTGCCATCGTCTGGCTTTTCACCGTACTCGAAATGCCCGTTTGGATGCAGCTTCTCGCCTGCGCCGCGCTCTTCCTTCTCGGCATCCCCTGTGCGAGCATCGCGGAAAAGGATCTGGGCGGCATCAAGGATAACGGCAAAATCGTCTGCGACGAGTATTTTACCCTTCCGATTTGCATGATCGGATTAACCCCCTACTGGCAGGAATCCGTCTGGCTCATGCCGGTTTGTTTTGTGGTTGTCCGGATTCTCGATATCACAAAGCCCTTCCCCGCATACCGCTCCCAGTCATTGCCATCCGGCTTGGGAATCATGGTCGACGATCTCATCGTTTCCATCTATGCGCTTGGCATCAATTGGCTTCTTTTCACGCATTTCTTCCGGTAACGAAAATGGCGAGAATCGATTGGAATATCCATTCGCGAGGCTCTTCCTGCATCCGCTGCGAGACTCCCTTTGAACCGGGCAATCCCGTGCGTTCCGCCGTCTTGCCGTTTGAACACCCGCTCGTACGCGAACTTCTCGCCCGAAAACTCGCCGAGGAACAGAAAAACAGACAAGAGGGCGCCACCGTCAAGCCGCACCCGGACTATATCCGGCTCGATTTCTGCGACGCCTGCTGGAAACAACTCCAAAACCCCGGATGGATCAGCGTCTGGAAGTCCGTCTTCCCGGAGCCACCGGAAAAGAGCGATCCGGCCAATCCGCTCAAAAAGGAAACCATGGAGTCGCTCCTCCGCTCCCTTCTGGAAGGCGACGACGCCGAAAACCACTGCACCGCCATCTATTTGCTCGCTTTGCAACTGGAACGGAAGCGCATCCTCGTGGAACGCGCCGTGCGCCATACCGAAGACGGCTTGACCATCCACTTCTACGAACACCGCCGATCCGGCGATATTCTGCTTATCCGGGATCCCCATCTGACCGATGCGCAAATCCCGGAAACGCAAGCGGAAATCGAACGGTTGCTGAACGGAACGGATGGGTCGCCCGAGACAACGGAGCCCGGGCAACCGTCCGGACAAAACGACGGGGCACCTCCCGCAACGGAAGTGCCGCCGTCCTAGCCGAATCCGCATCATCCTCGCGCCCGTACTCCGGCTTTCGCCTCCGCCCCAGACGAGACTGGTGCGGAGGCTTTTCCGGAAAGCGCGGATTTTGTCATTTGACGTCTTTCGGAAAGACGATCTCTACGCAGGTTCCCGTCTTTCCGTCGCTCTGCAGATCGATCGTCGCATGATGATACTGGGCGATATGCTTGACGATCGAAAGCCCGAGACCCGTTCCTCCGGTCGCCTTCGAACGGCTCTTGTCGACACGGAAAAAGCGCTCGAATACACGCGTCTGGTATTCTTGCGGAATGCCGATACCCGTATCCTTCACGGCAACCTTTACGAATGCGTCGCCGTCCGAAACCATAACCTCCGCCTTGCCGTTCTCGACATTGTACTTGATGGCGTTTTCAATCAGATTGTAGAGCATTTCGTAGAGAAAACCCCGTACGCCATTCACGGTTGCCGAATCTCCGGAGACCGTCAGCGTAATATTGCGCTTGTCCGCGCTGTCTTGGAGCGACTTCACGGCCGTATTGGCCAAATCGAGAAGGTTGATGGACTCCCTTTCCGGCGCGATTCCTTCATCCAGCTGCGACAGATGGATGATATCGTCCACCAGCGACACCAACCGCCCGGCTTCCGTGCGGATCATTCCCATGAATTGGGGTACGTCCTCGTGGCGTACAAGCCCGTTTTGAACCAGCTCGGCACTGCCCATGATGGAGTGAAGCGGCGTTTTCAACTCGTGGGAGACATTGGCGGTAAATTCCCGTCGACTGCGCTCCGCCGCGGCCTTGCCGGTGATGTCAAAGACCAATAAGACGGTGCCTGCAACAGCCCCTTCTTCGGAAATCCGGCTGATGTCAAGCTGATACTCCCGGCGATCCTTCTCCATGCAAATCTCGCAATGTCCGTTGTCCAATGCGTGCCGTATCGCTTGGTTGATTTCATGGTCGCGGTCAACCATCAGAAACGAGAGTCCGACACTGGCTTCCCCGGCGTGGAAAATGCTTCTCGCGGTAGGATTGATGCTCAAAATGACGCTATTCTTGTCCAACAGAACAAGCCCTTCGTTGAGATTCTCCGTAATCTGCTCGAATTCCTCCGTCTTTCGACTGAGCTCGCGGATATGCGCCTCGATCTGACGGTGCTGCTGGTGAATGCGCGCAAGCAAGGGAGAAATCTCCTCGTAGGTGTCGTTTTCCAACGGCTTGGTCAAATCCAAGTGATTCAAAGGCGCTACAATGCTCTTCGCCATCCGATGCGCCAAAATCGCCGAAAGGACAACCGCCAGAAACGCAATCAGCAAAATCGGATGCATCATGCCCAATACAAGGGCAAGCATCGTCAGCTGGCTGATGGAAATGCGCAACACGGTCCCGTCCGACAAACGCCGCGCAAAATACAGCGTCTGCTCGGTCAGCGTTTCCGAATAGCGGACTTCACTGCTCTCCCCTTTCGCCAAGGCTTGGCGGACTTCCGCGCGATTCCCGTGATTTTCCAGCTTCTCCAGCGGCACGCGCGAATCAAACAGAACGGTCCCGTCGGCGCCGATCCATGTCAGCCGGTAGTCGCCGGAAACCGGAAAGCGGTTGGAGGACGCAATCTCTTTCAAATAGTCGATTTCGCGGACCTGCCCGTCATCGACAACCGGCGAACGCTTCGCCGTCGCACGCGTCAGATACGCAAGCCCACCCGACTCCACACCGTAAGAGGCCAGGCGAAGCTCGTCCCGAAGCTGGTTCGACTGCACGACCCGATAATGGTCGTAGAGATACCCCAAAATTAAAATCAGACTGGCAAAAAGAACGGATACCGCCACCAATAGGATGGAATAGAAAATTTTCTTCGTCATGGTTCAATCTCCAACCGATAGCCGACGTTGCGAACCGTCTCGATCATCTTGCCGTAGTGACCCAACTTCTGCCGAAGCGTCTTGATATGCATGTCGACCGTCCGGCTCTCTCCCAAATAATCCATCCCCCAGACATCGGACAAAAGACGATCCCGCGTGAACGCAAAGCCGGGACGGGAAAGAAACAGACGAAGCAACTCGAATTCTTTGTAGGTGAGCGCAATGCGGACGCCGTCCGCCGTGACGGTCCGCTCTTCCGGATCGACCGTCAGCCCGCCGGCCGTAAGCCGCTTCTCCTCATGGCGGCAGCAACGCCGCATGACGGCTTTGACGCGCGACACCATCTCCATCATGCCGAACGGCTTCACCAGATAGTCGTCCGCGCCTATATCCAGACTCTGGACCTTGTCGTACTCCGTCCCCTTGGCCGTCGCCATGATCACCGGAATGTCGGCAAACCGTCCGCCTGATTTCATGCGCCGGAGAATCTCCACGCCATTCATGCCGGGCAACATGACATCCAAGATGACCAACTCGGGCCGCTCCGTCTCCAACGCCTCCAAAAACGCTTTTCCGTCTCCGAAGCCTTTCACCTCGAAGCCCGTGGAACGCAAGGTGTACAGTTCGATTTCCCGTATGCTGTCGTCATCCTCTACACACCAAATCACAATACTTCTCCTTTGTGCTCGCCGATCACGGCAAAGATGACCCATTCGGCAATGTTGACGGCATGATCGCCGATGCGTTCCAGGTATTTGTCGATCATCAGCAAATCAAGCGCATTTTCGCCACACGCCGGATCCGCCGCGATTTTGCCGATCAGACCGCGCTTGACCCGCTCGAACCCTTGGTCGACAATGTCGTCATGGCCAATCAGAAGCTTGGCGCGCCCGACGTCCTTCTGAACATAGCAATCCACGCTTTCCGTTACCATTTGGATGACGTCTTCCGCCATATTCCGAATGTGCCCGACATCCTCCGGAACATACCCGCTGGTCAACATGCCCAAGACAATCTCGGAAATGTCGGCCGCCTGGTCGCCGATCCGCTCCATGTCCGTCGTGATCTTCATCGCAGCGGAAATCTGGCGGAGATCGCGGGCGACGGGCTGCTGCTGCAAGAGCAGTTTCAGACACAGCGTCTCGACGTCCCGTTCCTTCTGGTCGATCTCCCCCTCCAGCGGTTTGACCTGTTCGGCTAACGCGCGATCGCCATTCTCCAATGCCTTTACCGTCAGGGAAATGGCCTCTTCGCAAAGGGCTCCCATTTGAATCAGCTCCCGGTTCAAAAGAGCCAACTGCTCGTCAAACTTGCTTCTCATTAACCAAACCTCCCCGTAATATAGTCTTCGGTTTTCTTACATGTCGGTTGGGCAAACATTTTTTCCGTTTCACCGTATTCAATCAGTTCACCCAACAAAAAGAACGCAGTCCGGTCGGAAATGCGTACCGCTTGCTGCAGATTATGGGTAACGATAACAATTGTATACCGCTCTTTCAACCCCATTGCAAGCTCTTCGATTCGCGACGTCGAAATCGGATCCAAGGCACTGGTGGGCTCGTCCATGAGCAAGACCTTCGGCTCTACCGCCAGCGCACGCGCAATGCAGAGGCGCTGCTGCTGCCCGCCCGACAGACCAAGCGCATTTTTCTTCAGCCTGTCCTTCACTTCGTCCCAAATCGCCGCGCCTCGAAGCGACTGCTCGACGAGCTCGTCCAACTTCGCCTTGTTCCGGATGCCATGGGTGCGGGGTCCATAGGCTATGTTGTCGTAAATGCTCATCGGAAAGGGATTGGGTTTCTGGAAAACCATGCCAATGTCCTTCCGCAACAGATTCACGTCTACGCCGGGCGCAAAAATGTCGTCGCCCTGATACCGAACTTCGCCCGTGATCTTGACGTTCGGCACGAGATCGTTCATCCGGTTGAGCGTCTTCAAAAACGTCGACTTTCCACAGCCGGACGGCCCGATCAGCGCGGTAATCGAATGCTCCTCGATGTCAAGATCGATTTTTTTCAAGGCCTGTGTTCCGCCATACCATAAACAAAGGTCTTTCGCGGTCATGATACAACTCATTGTGCTCTCCTTTTTCTGAAATACCGCCCGGTCATGACGGCTATGGCATTGATCGCCATCGTCAATACCATCAAAATGGCCGCAATCGCAAAGGACGCTTCCTGCGCACCCGGCCGCGGCTCGTTTGCATACAAATACAAGGCCACCGTGAGGGTGGCGCCGGGACTCGCCAGCCCCGTAATGAATCCGTTCAGCGTATGGGCGACACCCGCCGTGAACAGAAGCGCGGCCGATTCTCCCAAAATGCGCCCGGCAGACAGAATGCAGCCCGTGACAACGCCGTCGATGCACCCCGGAAGGACAATCGTCCGCACGACGCGCCATTTGCCGGCTCCCAACCCGAAACCGCCTTCCCGAAGATTCGCAGGTACGGTTTTCAGACTTTCCTGCGCCGTACGCATGACCGTGGGCAGATTCATCATCACCAGCGTCAGCGCTCCCGCCAACAGGCAGGAGCCAAACGTATTGGCAAACAAAAGCATGCCCACCAACCCGAAGATGATGGACGGAATGCCCGACAACGTCTCCGCCGCATACTCGATCGCCGTTACCAGCTTCTTGTTCTGCGCATACTCGGTCAGATAAATGGCGGCGCCGACGCCTAACGGCAAAACGATGAACAGCGTGGCTACGATGATGTAGACCGTATTCAGAATGTCCGGCAAAATGCCGATCGTCCCCGCCAAATAACTGACCTTCGTCGATACGAGGCGCCATGTGATGTTCGGAATGCCCTTGAAAAGGACAAATCCGATCAAAAAGAGGGTCACGCCGCAGGTGAGCGCCGACGCCAATACCGGCATGACCCGCATCAACCCGATCGAAAGCTTCCGCTCCGTGGAAATCATTTTCGCTTCCATCCTCTTAGCCCTCCCGATTCCGCTTCAAAAAAGCATTCATGATCGCATTGATCAGCAAAACGAAGAAGCAGAGCACCAACGCAATGGAAAAGAGCGCTTCCCGCTGCAATCCGCTGGAGTACGCCATCTCGCTGGCAACCGCCGTCGTGAGAAAGCGGACACTCTCGAACAGACCGGGCATGTTGGGCGCATTTCCCGAAACCATCATCACCGCCATCGCTTCGCCTATGGCACGGCCGACCCCAAGCACGACCGCAGCCGCAATGCCGCTGCGCGCCGCCGGAACGGATACGCGAAACCAAGTCTCTACAGGCGTCGCTCCCAACGCAAGCGACGCTTCTTCGTATTCCTTCGGAACCGCTTCAAGCGCCGTGACGGATACCTTGATGATGGAGGGAAGAATCATGACCGCCAATACGACAATGGCCGCTAGAAGTCCGGCCCCGTCCGGCACGTGGAACAGCTTTCGAATGCCCGGAACCAATACCAACATGCCGACCAGACCGTAGACAACCGATGGTATGCCCGCCAGCAAACTGACCGCCGATTCCAGAACGCTCCGTACCTTGGCAGGTGCCATCTTGGCGAGATAAACCGATGTCAAAAAGCCAATCGGAACGCCAAAGAGAACCGCGCCTGCCGTGCCGTATATGCTGGTGAGCAGAAACGGCAATATGCCGAATTTCGGCTCCTCGCCCGTGGAGGCCCAAGTATCCCCGAACAGAAAATCGACAAAACCGATTTCCCGTATGGCGGGAATACCCGACACCACGAGATACAACGTGATGAGCAGAACGCAACCCACCGTTACCAGGCCCAACAGGAGGAAGATCCCGTGAACGGCACTCTCGACCAACTGTTGTCTCTTATACATGGTTTGAGTCCTAATTGCGACAATCGATTAGTTAGCCGGAACGGAACCCGCCTTGACAATCAATTTCGCACCGTCCGCAGAACGGGCAAAGTCAACAAAGGTCTGAGCCGCCGCAGACAGCGGAACACCCGTTTTCGTAACCATCACAAAGGGACGCTGCACGGCATACTGACCGGACTTGACGCTCTCCTCCGTCGGCGTTACGCCGCCGATCTTCAATACTTTTACGCTGTCTTCGATCGAAGCAAGAGAGGCATACCCGACGGCTCCCGGATTCTGCGCAACGGCCGTAATCACATTGCCCGTGGAGGTCAGCTCCTGACGATACTTGCATTTCTTGCTCGTCCCCGTAGCTTCCTCGAAACCGCTCCGCGTGCCGCTACCGGCTTCGCGTCCGATGAGAACAACCGGCAAATCCTCTCCGCCGATTTCTTTCCAATTGGCGATCTCGCCCTTGTACAGCTTGGCGACCGTATAAACGTCCAAATCGGAAACCGGATTATTCGGATTGACGATGATCGCAATGCCGTCATAGGACAACACCGTGCCGGTCAACCCCTGCGCCACTTCCTCGGGTTTCAACGCACGACTGGAAAGACCAATGTCGCAACGCCCTTCCCGAACCGCCTGAATGCCGGAACCGGAACCGGTCGGATTGTACGTGAAACTCATCCGGGGATTCGCCTCCAAAAAGGCTTCTCCCAATGTGCAGATCACACGCTCCATCGAGGTCGATCCGTCGGTCGATACAACACCGCCCATTTCTTTGGTGGAACATCCAACAAGAGCCGTGAGGGCCAACATCGCAGCCGGCAAAATGATTGCTGTCTTTTTCATAATTGTTTTCTTTTTTTTCCTTAGTGTGGGAAACACCGCCAAGAATAGGTCTCTTTTGTAAAACCCAAAACCCAAGATATGTAAAAACTCTGTAAAATAACACCATAATACTCCCTCATCCTCACTTTACAAACCACGTAAAATCCATTTTTCCCCTCACGCCCGTACCCTCACACTCCGGCGCCGCACCCCACGCCCATGCCCTCACGCCCGTCCCGTCGCCGTGCGTACCACCCGTGTCCCATTGCGCTCCATTCGCCATTCGGTCCCATCGCGGTCCATTTACCATACGGTCCCGTTGCGGTAGGGCGCGATGTCCCCATCGCGCCGCCGCGCCTCGGCGCGGTGCGCGGCATGGTCTCCCGCGCCCTTGCCCGTCCCGTTGCGCACCGCCCCACCGCCCCGCGCCACATCGCTCGCCACGCCCACGCCGCCGGGCCTCCCGGCCCGCGCCATGGCAAGTAGCACACGCTGAGAGTTTTGCAGGGGGCGTCTCCGTGCG
>JAEDLN010000096.1 GCA_016295275.1 Kiritimatiellia bacterium | reverse complement strand
CACGACCACGGGACACGGCGACGGGGGGGGGCATGGCGACGGGGGCGTGGTAACGGGACACGGCGACGGGGCGCGGACAGCCGCCACGGGCGATGCGGCGTGGGCGAAGGGACTGCGGGGGATTTTGTATCGGAGAAGGATTGACAAAAATGGTGGCGATGAGGGAGAGCCTTCTTCGCCACCGGGGAGTTTTGCTATCAGCAGATATGCCGAAATCAGAATTGGTATTGGGCCGACAGGACGAAGCCATCGCCGACGCCGAGGGTTTGCCGGACTTCGAACCGGTGTCCACATAGGCGGCGACAAGTGTGAGGCGCTCTGTGGCGAACCAAGCCGCGTGCAGATCGTAGTAATCGTGGTTATGCACCTTATCGGTATCGATTCCGCTCTTGTATTCGGCACCGAGAGCGAGCCAAGAGACGGGGATGACGTCGATATTTGCGAACCAGCCGAATCCGTAGTCGCCGTGACCGACGACACCGTTTACGACCTCGTCACTGGCTTGAATGCCTGCGGAGACGAGGAACGGCAAGACATCGTTCGGGACGAGTTTCGTTGCGACAGCGTAGAAATCCGCACCGGTCTTATCGAGTCCGAGTGCATCGGCCGTAGCGGCGTCCGTATGCTTGATGACGGTACCGACCGAGACGGCGGGCAACCACGGCGTATCGAAGGCGCCATCGGGCAGAAGATTGATTTTTGCACCGACGTTATGCGTGCGAACGGAGGAATCGCCGTATTTGTTGGCATCCGTATAACCGAACCCGTAGGAGAGTTCGAGCCGTTTGGCGATGGAGATGGAAGCGGAAAGGGCTGCCCAGTCGATATCGGCGCTGTCGAGGCGCGTATACCACGCTCCGATTTGCGGATTGGAAACGACTTGGTTTTCGTCCGCGTAGGTTCCGGCGGTGAATGCAACGGGGTTGAAAGCGATACCGCCGTTGCCTTGGAGTCCGTTCAGCGGGACGCCTGCAGTGGCAAAGGAGGTGAGGAAAACGGTGGAAAGGAGTATGGAGGAGTACGTCTTGTTCATGGTTCGGTTCCTTTATGTTGTCCGTTCGCAAATGCTGTTATTTTTGTGTGCGAACCTTTGGTTTTTCGGTAGATTGCGGTCGAACCGGTCAAGTTTTCGTTTTTATGTGATGTTGTTGTCGGTTCCGGTTCAACCGGGTAACGATGTATTTGTCCACATTCGATCTGGACATGGATCTGGTTTCATTTCTTGATGAACCTCCTTTCCATTCGTGGTGATGGGGCTGACGTATTTGGAAGGCATGGCGGAGCGGGGAAGCCCCGCCATGTCCGGGAAGCGCTAGATTGCGTCGAAAGCGCGATTGAGTTCTGCGATGATATCGTCGATATGTTCGATGCCGATCGAAAGACGGATCAGTTCGGGCAGCGTTCCGCCCTTGCGCAGTTCGTCATCGGAGAGCTGCGAGTGGGTGGTTGACGCGGGATGGATGACGAGCGACTTGGCGTCGCCGACATTGGCCAGAAGCGAGAAGATTTCTCCGTTGAGAGAGTCGGCGAATGCGCGCGCCTCCTTGGAACCGCCCTTGACGCCGAAGACGACCATTCCGCCGGCGCCATTCGGCAAGTATTTCGCGGCGAGTTCCGGTTGCGAGATTGAGGGGTAGCGCACCCAAGCGACTTTCGGGTGGTTTTCGAGGAATTTCGCGACAGCGAGAGCGTTTTCGCTGTGGCGTGCGATACGCAGAGGCAGGGATTCGACGCCCTGGAGGAAGATCCATGCGGCATCTGGGGCGAGCGTCGGACCCTGATTGCGAATTCCGACGGTGAGCAGCCGGAGCGAGAATGCGATCGGCTTCAGCGGCTCCGGGAGATCGTGGGCGAAGCGCAGACCGTGGTATCCGGAATCGGGTTCGTTGTAGAGCTCGAATTTCGGATCCGTCCAGTCGAACTTTCCGGCGTCTACGACGACACCGCCAATACCGGCGCCATGACCGCCGATCCACTTGGAGAGCGAGTGGATCACCAGATCGGCACCGTGGTCGATTGCGCGCAACAAGGGCGGCGGCGTAAAGGTGGCATCCACAACGAGCGGCAAGTGGTGTTTCTTTGCGATTTCGGAATAGCGATCGAGGTCTGCGATATCGAGTGCGGGATTGCCGACGGCCTCGACGTAGAGGATGCGGGTCCGGTCGTTGATGGCAGCTTCCGTTGCCTCGAAGTCGTTGATCGGGACGAAGTGCGTCTTAATTCCGTTGTTCGGGAGGATCGAGTTGAACTGCACGTACGTTCCGCCGTAGAGGTTGGAGGCGGAAACGATTTCATCGCCGGCCTTTGCGATGTTTGTGACGGTGAAATAGATTGCCGCCGTTCCGGAGGAGAGGGTCTGGGCCGCCGCTCCGCCTTCGAGTGCGGCAATTCGCTTTGCCAGAACATCGTTGGTCGGGTTCATGAGGCGAGCGTAGATGTTGCCGAGTTCGCGCAGACCAAAAAGGTCGGCTCCATGTTTGCTGTCGCGGAAGTTGTAGGCGGTCGTGCGATAGACGGGCACGGCGCGTGCGTTGGTCGTGGGATCACCGTGGGGATTTTGTCCGGCGTGGACTGCGAGAGTTTCGATGTGAAATTTACTCATGACAGGCTCCTTTGTTTGGAAACACTACTAATTTGGTTGTGAAACATGGCGAAGTCTAGCAAACCTCGAAACGGAGTGCAAGCGAAAAATCGGACATCGTCAAAAAAATGTATTTTGTCGCTATTTTGCTGGATTTTTCGCGTTTTGAAATCGCGCTTTCGGGTCCGCAGACACCTCTCTTCCGTTATCTAAACACTCCTATTTTAGTTGTCTTTTCTGTTTTTGCGAAAAGGTCGGAGGGGGTGAATGGAAACGCCGTTGATTTCCGTTCCGGGAAGAACGGATTCGCGCCTATTTTTTTGGGGGAGAAAAGAAGATTTGGCGATATCGGTTTCGAGTTGCCTGTATTGCGGCATTTTGATTTGGATGCGTTCGTCGTTTTTTTGTTGTTTCCGTTTTCCGGATTGCGGTGTTTTTGCTTGATTCGGAAGGAGGTTTGCTTTACTCTTCTTTCCCAAAAGCGGATTTTCGCGATGAAGGTCCGCGATGGATTAACAGAGAAAGGGGCGTCTGTTCCTTTCGCAGCACAAATGCCAAGTATGACAACGGTAAACGATCATGTTTTTTGGGTCGGATACGTCGATTGGACGGTCCGCGATTTCCATGGGTACAAGACGACGGATGGTTCCACCTACAATTCGTATCTTGTCAAGGACCATCAGATTGCCGTGATTGATGCGGTCAAGGCCCCGTACGTCCAAGAATTGATCAAGCACATTCAAGAGGTTGCCGATCTGGCTTCGGTGAATTGGATTGTCGTGAATCATGCCGAGCCGGACCATGCGGGCGGCGTTCCCGAGCTTGTGAAAGCGTTGCCGAATGCGACGGTTGTCTGCAATGACAAGTGCAAGGATGCGCTTTCCCATCACTTTGATACGACGGGGTGGAAGTGGAAGGTCGTCAAGGAAGCCGAAACGCTTTCGTTGGGTACGAAGACCCTGCAGTTTTTCAATACGCCGATGGTTCACTGGCCGGAATCGATGGCAACGTATCTGGTGGAGGACAAGATTCTCTTTTCGATGGATGCCTTTGGCCAGCACATGGCATCGAGCGAGCGGTTTGACGATCAATTGCCGCTTTCGACGATTTTGGAGCATGCCAAGACGTACTATGCGAATATCGTCCAGCTATACGGGCGTCCGGTTCAGGCTGCGTTGGCGAAGTTGGGCAAGTTGCCGATTGACGTCATTTGTCCGAGCCACGGCATCATTTGGCGCAGTCACATCAGCGATATTCTTGCGCAGTATGTCCGTTGGGCGGTGACGGCGCCTGTGAAGAAGGTTGTCGTATTTTTCACCTCGATGTGGGGAAGCACACGTCAGATGGCGAATGAGATCGTGCGCGGTGCGCAGACGGTTCCGGACGTCGAGGTCAAGCTCATCGACATTGACGCCACGCATGACACGACGACGGTTACCGAGTTGATGGACTGTGCGTCTTTTGCCTGTGGCACGCCGACGCTCAACATTGGCATGATGCCTTCGATGGCGCGCACGCTCACGTACGTCAAAGGGCTTCGTCCGCAAGGGAAGAAAGGCTTTGCCTTTGGTTCCTATGGCTGGGCCGAGAAAGGTGCGACGGCTGCGGACGCCATGATTGCGGAATGGGGTGCCGAGCGCATTCGTCCGCCGCTGACGGTTCGTTTCCGTCCGGACGCGACTGTTTTGGCGGCGTGTTTTGAAGCCGGCAAGCAGCTTGCGGAAATTGCCGCCGCCGTCCAAGCGTAGCTTTTGTCAATGGGCGTATTCATTCAAGCAGGCTACGCGGAGCGTTCTGCCTGCTTGAATGTTTTTTCATCTCTTCCAATCCATTGGAAAATCGATCATGAAACCATTTCTCGAGCAATATGCCCCGAAAGCGGTCGCGGAGAATCGTCGTGCGCTCATGGGGATTGTCAATTTGACGCCGGATTCGTTTTCGGACGGCGGGCGTCACGACAAGTTGGATCAGGCGGTTGCCTGGGCGGAAAAGCTATTAGCCGACGGAGCGGACCTATTGGATTTGGGTGCGGAGTCGACGCGTCCGGGGTTCGATCCCGGGCGGGTTGGCGCGGAGGAGGAGAAGGCGAGACTGTTGCCGGTCGTCCGTGCGTTGCGGAAACGGTTTCCGAGTTGCGTGCTATCCATTGACACGCGCAAAGCGGATGTTGCGCAAGCGGCATTGGACGAAGGGGCTGACATCATCAACGATGTTTCCTCCTTTGAAGATCCCGGGATGCCGGAAGTCGTCCGGCGGTATTCGGCCGGTTTGGTTTTGATGAGCGGGTATCGCGAGCATGTCGGGGCGCGTCAACGTTCGGCGGGACCCGGTTCGCTAGGGTCATGGGTTGCGGACAATCTGCGGAACTTTCGCGCTCAGGCGCTCGCTGCCGGGATTGCGGCGGAGAAGCTCTGTTTGGATCCCGGGTTCGGGTTTGGCTTGAAACGGACGGACAATGCGGAAGTATTGCACAGTACGGCCGATTATGTCCGTGCGTTTGCGCCGATGCCGATTTTGATCGGTCCCTCGCGCAAGCACTTCCTATTGGCGCAGTATCCGGAGGCCAATGGCGACCCGGATGCGGCGACGCGGCTCTTTTGCGAGGAAGCGGCAAAGCAAGGGGCGCAGATTTTCAGGATTCACGATGTAGCCCGCCATCGCGGGCTGCGGTAGACCGCTTTTGTCCGGCATAAACGGGGAAGGGGGCTTTTCTTTCCGGATGAAGAATCTAGCCATCCGTGCTACAATTTGGAAAATGCCACCTTTCGAACGAGTCCATCCCATGAAAAAGATTGTCGCCTGCATCAAACTGATGCGTCTTCACCACAGTGTGAAGAACGCGCTCGTTCTGCTTCCTGCGTTTTTTGGCGGAATCATTTTTACCCGTTCGGGGTTTGCGGGAGCCATCGGCGCGTTTTTCGCCTTCGGTCTTGCGGCCTCTTCCATTTATGTGCTCAATGACATTTGCGATGCCCAGAGGGACCGGCTTCATCCGGAGAAATGCAAACGTCCGATTGCCAGTGGCGAGCTCGGCGTTTCCGCCGCATGGATTCTGTTCGGGGTTCTGCTTGCGCTGGGCGCGGCCGTCAGCCTTCTTTTGGGCAGCTTGAGCGGGGCTGTGATTTTGTTGCTGTACATTGTCTTGAACGCCCTGTATTCGTTTGGGGGCAAATCGATACCGATTGCGGATTTGTGCATTTTGGTTTCCGGATTCTGTCTTCGTGTCGTCTACGGTTCCTGCATTACGGGCACGCCGATGTCGAAATGGCTCAATTTGATGGTGATCGCCATTTCGTTTTTCATGGCCCTTGGGAAACGGCGCGGAGAGTTGCTGGGAACTGCGGAAACGACACGGAACGTGCTCCGGTTTTACACGCACGGTTTTTTGGACAAGAACATGTACGTTTTCTTGGCCATGACGGACATTTTCTATGCTCTTTGGGCGTCCGACGAGAAACTGGCGACGGTCTGCGCGAAGAATCCGCGCTTTCTCATTTGGACGGTACCGCTGGTGATTCTGATTACGCTACGGTACAGCTACAAAATCGAAAGCGGCGGCGATGGAGATCCCGTCGAGGTTTTGCTGAGCGATCGGGTATTGCAAGGCATTGTATTGCTATATGCGCTTGCGATGCTTTTCATCTTCTACTTCTGACGGCGTCAACGGTCTTCGTCTCTGCCGGGGATGCGCACGCGTTTTTCGAGAAGGAATATTTCGCGGATTTGCTGAGCGGTCCGTGCGGCTTGCCAGCGTTTGTCGAAGGTTGCCGAGATGATGATTTGGGCGACCATTGCGAGGGCTCGAAGGTGGGTCGTGCGGCGGTTTTCGCCGGCGAAGAGGAAAATGACGGTCTGAACTCCGTCCGGCGTTTCTTCGCCGGCGAATTGGATTCCTTGTTCGGCCTTTGCGAGGACGATCAGGAATTGGTCCCGTTGGCCGGGTAGAATGATGTGGGGAATGGCGACGCCGGGGGCGATGACGGTACTGGAGGCGCGTTCGCGGGTGAGGAGCCGATCGAGAAGAAACGAGCTGTCGAGATGGAGTTTTTCGGCGGCTGCCCGGGCGGCCTTCGAGAAAAGATCTTCTTGGGTCGCGTCACCGTCCTCGATGATGACGGGGGCGTTTTCGATGGCGTCGTCGAAAGAGTCTTCGGTGACATTGTCGCGCATACGGACGACCTCGCGGAGTTCGCGTTCGAGGACGGGAACTTCGTAGTCGGGGCGTGCGAGGCGTCCGACGAGTTGCTGGAGGGCCGACTGGCGTTTTTCCTTCAGTCCGTAGCACATATAGAGAACGACGCTAAAAGCGATCAGTCCGAAAGAAAGGCCGAGGGACGTATCGCCGAGTTTCACGATAAAGAGGGTAAAGAGGGCGATGCAAAAGACGGGGAGAACCGGGTAGAACGGCATCCGGAAAGAAGGGCGGTAGTTCATGATACCGCTTTCCCGAATAATGATGACGGAGAGGTTTGTCAAAACATAGGAAAGCATAACGACGGAGGAAGCTACCTTCACGATGCTTTCGATATCGAGGAACTGGACGAGGGCGACGATGAAGCCGGTCAGGAGGAGTGCGGGAACGGGGATTTTGCGCGATCCGCAGACCTTTGCGAAGATCGCGGGCGCATAGTGGTCGCGTGCCAAGGCGACGGGATATCGGGCCGCTCCCATAAGGCCAGCATTTCCGGTTGTGACATAGGCGAGCAAGGCTCCAACGGTCATGATGACGTATCCGGGGCGGCCGTAGTGGTGTTGGGCGACGGTTGCAAGCGGTTCGTAGGCGCCGATCAGTTCGTTCGGATCGAGGGCTCCGGTGGTAGCGGCCATTGTAAAGCCGTAGAGGACGGTTACGACCGCAAGCCCCATTAGGATTCCCAACGGGATATTTCGGCGAGGGTTGCGCACCTCTTCCGCCACGCTGACGACACCGAGAAGGCCGCCGAAGGAGACGAACAGGAATCCGGCCTCGTAGAGGATATCCAACGGTTTTTTGCCGGGAAGGAGCATGGGTTCGAAGCGGCTCAGATCGATGAACGGATGGGCGCCCACGATATACAGCACCATGATTAAGAGCAAGACATAGACGAGAAGCTGTTCGAGCTTGGCTGCGGCGGCCGTGCTCAGCAGGTTGATCAGGAGAAAGATCAGCGTCAGAGAGACGCCGAAAACTGGTGTCGGTACGGATGGGAAAAGATTGGAAATCAGATGTGCGGTACCCCAGATGGCGAAAGCGCTTTTGAGGGCCAATGCGGCCCAATTCAGAATACCGGCCATGGTTCCTGCCATAGGGCCGAGGCTTCGAGTCGAGAAGTAGTAGATGCCGCCGGCCTGTGGCATGGCGGTGGCCATTTCGAGAACGGCGAGAATGCCGAGGGTTGCCGCGACGCCGCCGAGGAGATAAGAGAACATGACGGCCGGACCGACGTGTCCGAAGGCGGTACCGGGTAACAGAAAGATGCCGGCGCTGATCATAGCGCCGACTGCGATGCAGAAGACATCGGAGAGTCCGAGCGTCTTCGGAAATTGATGATTCGATTTAGGCATGGAAGAAAAGAGCCGGAGAGGGGATGAGGACCGCCGGAAGCGCGATCCGTTCTTTTCCCGATGATAGCAGAATCCGGCAAATTTCTGAAGAGGAAAGCCGTTTTGTTCGGGTCGATCGGGCCGACGAGGCGGTGTGGGGCGAGGGCGGGAGTGGCGAGCCCCCACGGGGTGGGGAGCCCCCACGGGCAATGCGCGTGCGAATTTTGCGGGTGTAATGCGCGTGGGTAATGGCGGGGCGGCAACGGCGCGAGAGGGCGCGAGGCACGGGGAGGAGGCACGGCGGCCAGTAGGGGCGCGGCGTGGTGCGTGGCGCGTGGGGCGGGTGTAATGGCGCGGTCCCGCGGCTTGCCGCGGGTGGGGCTACCGGACGCCGCGCCCTGCGCGGCTATGAGGGGCGCACGGAGACGCCCCCGCAAAACTCTCAGCGTGTGCTACTTGCCAAGTAGCGCACCGCGCCGATGGCGCGGCGGCGCGATGGGGACATCGCGCCCTACCGCCATGCCGCACGAGGATGGGGCGCGGGATGCCATGCCGCACAAGGGGTGCGCGGCGATGGGGTGCGGGATGCCAAGTCGCGCACCGCGCCGAGGGCGCGGCGGCGCGATGGGGTGCGGGATGCCAAGCCGCGCACCGCGCCGATGGCGCGGCGGCGCGATGGGGACATC
>JAEDLN010000095.1 GCA_016295275.1 Kiritimatiellia bacterium | reverse complement strand
GGGCAAAGCCGCGCACCGCGCCGCGGCGCGGCGGCGCGATGGGGACATCGCGCCCTACCGCAACGGGACCGGGCGGGGCGTGGATAGCGGACCACAAGGGGTGGGCGAGGGGGCGCGGCAACGGGGCGGGCGAGGTGTGAGCGAGGGGAGGACGTGGCGATGAATTTGCAAGGAGGAGGATTGGAAAACGGTTTTCTTTTTGTTTTGCGGGTTTGGAGCCGGGGTGTCTTGACAGTGAAAAGGTTCTATGTTACTTTGGCGAAGTGAAGCGGCCGTTCATCCGGTCTTCTTTTTCGCCCTTAAAATGAAATATTTCATTTACCGATCTGTCACATTTCGGATCGGACTTTTCCCGGGTGTTTTGATTCGGGGGCGATGTATTCGATCGATTCCGCGAGGGATCGAATTTCCTTCTACACTATTATGACTTCATCAACCATGAAAACGTTCTTCCGAGCTACGGCCTATGTTGCCCTGTTTATGATGTCAACGGCTTCTTGTCTCTCTGCGGAAGCGCCGGCTCCGCCTGCCGGTGAGACTGCGCCTGCCGTGTCGCAAGTTGCGCCGCTGGTCATTTCGCGCAATATCGGCGATCCGGTCCTCAACAAATGGAAACAGTGCGATTGGGTAACGGCATCGGGCAAATGGTCGGCGTCGGACGAGCGTCCCGCCGAGGTAGGGAATGCGTTCAAAACGCTTCATATCGAGGCCATGTTTCCGCCGCGCACCTTCGGGGGGTGGAGCATGGAGCCGGTGCCTGCGCTCCAGCGGGTTCCGGGCGAACTCAAGAGAATCACGGGGTACAGCCGCCGCAGCAACGACAAGGCCTGGTGCGAGATCGTTCTCAAAGACGCGAACGGCAAGGAGCACAAGTACGGCATTCCGAATTGCGGTCTGGAGTGGAGCAAATTTGTCCTCGAGATTCCGGAAAAGGTCGTCCAGCCGGTCACCTTCAAGGGATTTATGGTTTCGAATTGGGGCAACCGGAACGATCCCAACAAGAGCCAGATTTCGTATGATTTCGCGGATCTTCGGCTAGAGTCGGATGTTTCGGCGGTTCCTTTTTCGGAGCGTCCGTACGGGCTTTTGACCAACATGGAGCCGGTCGGAAACATTTTCACGGTTGGCGAAAAGCCGGTGATGCAGGTTACGGCGACGAGTTGGCTTGGCGATGTGCGCGAGTTGCGTTTCAGCGGCCATGTCACGTCGGCCACTGGCGAGAAGCGTCCGCTCATGGTGCCGAAGATGCGGTGCGAGACGGAAGTGTCGACGATTGTGGAGCTTCCGTTCGACCAGCCTGGCGGGTATACGGTGACCTTGGAAGCGGAAGGCTTTCCGGAGAAGCAGAAAGTCGTATCGCGTTATGTCGTTGCGCTTCAGCCCCCGGCGTTGACGCCGGAGCAGAAGCGAAACAGTCCGTACGGGTTGAATGTCCATGGCGGCACCTTTGTCGATTATCCGGCATTTGCGCGTCTGGGTTTCGTGTGGCTCCGCGATTACGCGTACAATTACCATTGGATGGTTCGTGCCCGCGGCGAAGGCAATTATACGGGTTGGCCTTGGCCGAAGAAGATGTTCCATGTCGCGGAAGAAAACGGTTTTCTGACGCTTCCTTGTCTGATGAAAGGCATTGAGTACAATTATACAAAGGCGGGGACTCCGGCCGAACCGACGGCGGAGTGGCGGAGGAATATGGCGCATTTCGTCTCCAGTTTCGATGGGCTGCCGGCGTTTGAGCTGGACAATGAGGTAGAGGATCGCAGCGATCCGTACGGAAAAGAGTATGGCGCGTACCACAAGGCGCTCGGCGACATCATCAAAGCGGTCCGTCCGGATGCGTGGGCCGTCGAATGCGGATTGGCGGGCATCTATCCGGAGGCGGTCCGCCGCCATGTTCTGAGCGGAGATTTTGCGAATATCGACGTCTGCAACGGCCACCGCTATTGCGGGCTTGACGCGCCGGAGTACAGCCGCAGCAATGCGAATACGGGGCAAGGCGAAGCGAAGCAGACGTATTTGCGGGATTTGTTCCGCAATTGGAAAGAAGCGGCCTGTCTGGACGGAAAGGATCGCCAGTTGTGGGTCACGGAATGGGGTTGGGATACGCTTGCCGGGCAGATTGTCACCGAATGGGAGCAAGCGGCCTACATGCAGCGGTGCATTCTTTTGGCGCTCGGAAACGGGGTGAACAAGATGTTCTGGTATTGGTACTATGACAGCGACACCCCGACGCCGGTGAACTTCTTTGACGGATGCGGCATTTTCAATCGTTTCCGCGAGCCGAAGCCGATTGCGGCGGCCTATGCCGCATTGCGGACATTCCTGCCGGCGGACATGCAGTATGTAGGCTATGCGTATCCGGCGCCCAACATGATGGTTCAGATTTACCGCATTGGCGAACGCTACATTGCGGCCGCGTTCAAGATCCATAAGGACGGTCCGGATTACACGCTCGAGAAGCAGCCTCAAGCGGAGAAGATCTGCGACATGTTCGGCGGGAAGGTCGATGGCAAGAAGGCGCGCAAATTAGACATTGCCCCGACTTGGTACATCGGGCTGGACAAGGACTGCGACTGGATCCGGCAGACGAAGATTGACGTCAAAAGCAATTGGTTTGTCCGCAATGTTCCGGGCGAAGAGATTGAAATCAACGTCATGCCGGGAGCCACCTACACGATCGAGCCGCCGAAGGGGTGGACGAGCATGCCGAAAGGCGAGAATGGATTCATTGTGCGCAGTCCGACCGGCATTCCTCGCGGTGCGGCGACGATTCTGGTCAAAGGCGAAGGCGACACAGTCAAGAAGGAGATCACCATCGACGTAGATGTCGTGCCAGAGGCGTATGTCAGGACGAAAGCTGCAAGCTTCGAAGGGACGTTTACGGCGGAGATTGTCAATCAATCCATTTCCCGCAAAAAGCATACTCTTCGTGCGGTGGTTCCGGCGGGATGGAAAGTCGAACCTACCGAGCAGAGCATCGAGTTGGATCCGGAGGAGCGCGGAAGCTTGACATTCCGTTTGACGGCATCGGCGCCTGTCCCCGTCACGGCGGCCAAATCGGATTTCCCGCGTCTTGAGATCCGGAATGGCGACGGCATTCAGATCGATTCGGCGCCGATTGTGCCGCGCGAGTGGAAGATGGCGTCTGTGAAGGGCATCCAGCTGGACGGCGATCTTCGGGACTGGCCTGCGGAGAACCAGTTGCCCTCTTGGATGATCGGACCGCGCGGCAACGCGGAGAAGTCCCGCTTCTACATGGGCTATTCGAACGAAGGTCTCTATCTGGGAATGGAAATTGCGAACAGCAAGTGTTTCACTTCCGACCCCAATTCCTTCTGGCGTGCGGCCGACTGCTTCGAGTTGCTGTTTTCGTCCTCCGCCGATTTTTCCGAGAACAGAAAATGGACGGAAAAAGACCACCAGTTCTGGTTCTGTCCGCTTGCGGATCAAAACCGAGCCTTTGCCGGATTTTGGGCGCGCTGCGATGGACAAAAGAGCGAAAGCGATATTCCAGATATCCGCTCGGCCGTCCGCAAGACCGGTGAGAAAGGCTCGGGCGGGTACGTGATGGAAATTTTCATTCCCGCATCCCGTTTGCAGGGATTCCGGGCACAGAAGGGTTCGAAAATCGGTTTCGCCTTTACGCTAGCCGTGCAGGGATGGCGCGACAATCGCGAAGTCTTCTGGCCGTCCGGAAAGGCGGAAGGAATGGTTTCGCAGCCATCGAAATGGTCGCGTATCACGCTTGAATAGCGCGTTCACTTTCCGCATGGAGGGGGGAGATTGGCGGATCATCCGTCCCCTCCATCCGGAAAAGTTGCAGAGGAAGAAAACATGAATGTGAAAAAAGACATTTCGGCGCCATCGATTGTCGATGTCGCAAAAATGGCAGATGTATCCTTGGGAACCGTTTCCCGCATCATGAACGGGCAGAAATCGGTCCGTCCGGAATTGCGCCTCAAGGTTTTCAAGGTTGCCCATGCGCTTGGTTTTGTGCCCCGTACGCAAGTGCGCCGTGTCGGCGTCGTGGTCGGGCGCCGCAATCTCTCGATGCCGGTCGGCTATACCTATTCGTTGACCTCCTTGCTGAGCAACCAGGCGTATCTGCATCATCTTCCGATTGACATCATCGACGAGAACAACCTGGAGCAGGCGTTGGATTGCCGCATATCGGCGGTGATTGGCGTTGTCTTCAACGATTCCTTTCTGGAGCTCAATCACGTACCTCACCTGCCGATTGTTTCGCTGAACCATCCGCTTGTTGAGAAAGGCGTCCACAGCATTTACACGAATCACTTCGAGCAAGGCGTGATGTCGACGCGGCATCTGCTGGATTACGGACATCGCAAGATTGCGTTTATTGGCGGGATGAAGGAAGAGTGGGGCGGAAAGCAGCGGTTGCTGGGCTATGAAAAAGCCATGAACGATGCGGGGATTGCCGTCAGGCCCGAGTGGGTCTTCCATGCGGACGGCGGCAACGTTTTCGATGCGCTCCGCAATTGGCTTTCCGAGGGAGTCACGGGGCTCCTCAATTTCAATGAGGACGGTGTCGCCGAGACGCTCCACATTCTCTCCAACGTTTTGTGCCGCCGCATTGGGGCGGATATCTCCGTCATCAGCATTGAGGACGTGCCGTTGTACCAGTACTTCACACCGCCGCAGACGGTGATTGTGCAGCCGTTGGAGGAGATGGCCCGACTGGCGTTTGATTTTGTCGAAAAGCAGATCCGTCGAAAACCGCGCGAAACGAAGGACTCTGATGTTTTGGACACCTGCCTTGCGGCAAAATTGGTACCCAGAGGATCTGTCGGCGCGCCTCCCGTCCGCTGATATCGGGCATTTGCATCCATTTCCTTTCGTTTTCGATTCCATTCCAAGATAACACCCAACCATGAAAGCACTCTCATTCTGTTCCGGCGTTTTCGCCGTTCTGATCGGTTTTCTTTCGGCAACTGCGGTTGCCGGGTCGGCGGCTTCCAGGCCGCGGCTTCCGTTTGATTTCGACTCGCTCCGCAAAATCGACGAAGTCCAGTTCGGCAATTTGCAGGGGCGCGAGCACAAGATTCTGCCGGAAGGCGCCAAGACGGAGGTTGCGACGATTTTCGGGCGGAAAGCGCTCACGACGGACAATGCTCCCGGATCGGGTTTTTGCAGTGTTGCGGTTCGACTCGGTGCGGGCAAGGGAATGAAAGCGGGGGTTCCGTATGTGCTTCGCTTCCAATATCCGGAGGACGCGCCGCGCAGCTACGTCATTTGGAACTCGTCGACGCGCACGCGCATTGCCTTCCATACCGGCATTTCCGTCGGCGATGCGCTTCGCATGCCGTATGTTTTTCCCAATCCGGAATCGATCGACTATCCGCTTTCGCAGAAATGGGAGTCGTGGACGACGGTTTTCGAGCCTCATCCGCGGTATCCCGATTTTCCGAAACCCGGAAACCCGACTCAGACGCCCGACAAAGGATTTTGGGTTGTCATTACGCATGTCAATTACGATAACGATCCCACGTCGGTCGGCATGGCGCTTGGCATGCTTTCGCTGTATGAAGCACCGGCGCAAGAACGTCTGGACATGGTGGTGCGGCGTCCTCCGGCCGGGCTTCCGCAGCGGCACCTGTTTTGGCGGGAGGAAATGTCCGACGGCTTTTTGTTCGACGACAAAAATCCGTCGTTCACGCGGGAACATGCCGTCGACTGGTATGAAGGAAAGATTCATCTGGCCAAGTTTCTCGGCTATGACACCTTTTCGCGCGATCTTCTCGAATTCGGTCACAATCAGGGGTGGGATTCCAGCAAATTCGGGAGCAATGACTGGGTATACCAATCCAACCGGCCCGAGCTTTGGCACAAGATGGTGCAGTTGGCGACCAAATATGGGATGAACATTCTGCCGATGTACGAATATTGCGGTAGCATGGGCGGCAGATTGGCGCTAGGTCCCCAGAAGCGTGCCAAGACGCTTGGCAATCAGCGCAAGGGTCCGAATGGCCGCGATGACTATACGCATATCCATTGGAGCGAAAAAGGCAACATCGACGTAACGGATCCGGATGCCGTCGAAGATTTGCGCAAGATTCTGGAAATTACGATTGCCGACGAAAACAAGAACGGGAATTTCCTTGGCGCGTGGATCCGTCCGCGCAGTGCTGGCATTCCGGTCAGTTTTTCGGATCGTTGCATTGAGCTTTTCTCGAAGGAAACCTCGACACCCGCCACGCGCGATACGCTTCGTTCCGACAGAGGGCTCTACCAGAAATACATCCAGTGGTGGAATCTCAAGCGGCGCGACTATCTTTGTTCGATCCGCGACTATTTGCGCAAGCCGGAGGTCATTGGAAAAGATGCGGTGTTGCTCTTCACGGGTGATCCTTCCGAGCCGGGCAATCTGATTGCATTTGGCGGCATCGTCACAGACGACCCCTCGCGTTTTCCGAACGACAAGTGCAAGACGCCCGAACAAGTCGTATCCGAACATCTTGGCTTAAAGAGGTTGACTTCGCCGTCGGACACTTGGGGAGGCTGGGAATGGCAGCATGCGATTCCGGCGGCCGATCCGCAGAATTACACCAAGACGCCCGGTGTCATGCAGACGGTTGCGTTCAATCGGCTCTATTCGGTTGCGGACACCTCGGTTTTCCGGAATTTCCGCACACCGGACGGGCTTGCGATGATCCGTCACTATCCGCTCAACGAGCACGTCATCAAGAACGACGATCTTGGGTATTACATTACGGACGTTGAGGTTGGCGGTCCCTACTGCATGCTTGCGGAGGCCCGTGCGTTGGCGAATGGCGATCCGCGGTTCATCGGCTATCTGACCTCGAACAATATGCAGCGTGGATTCCCCGAATATGTCCGTGCGTTCAACCAGGCGTTTTTGGCCTTGCCGGCGCTCCCGAGCACGCTTCTCAAGGATGCGGCCTCGAATCCCGAAGTTGTCGTGCGTGCCATTCGCACGCCCAAGAACGGCAATTGGTTCGCCATCATCAACACATCGCTCAAAGATGCCGTCGACGTCCGTCTCCACGAGAAACTTGCCGCCATACCCGGCATGCGCGACTACATCACGACCAAGGCGGTCGATCCCAAGGCGCCGCTGACGCTGTATCCCGGCCAAGTCCTCGTTTGGCACTCGATGAATTGGATTCGGTAGAATCGACTGGCGCGCCGCCGTTGGCGCCGGCAGAAAACGTCCCCGGCTTGCAGAGGCAAACCGGGGACGTAATTTTTATCTCATTTTCGCGCCTCGTCACGGTTGACCGGAGGCGGGCTTATTGCGATCCGGGGGGCGAATCAGGCGGTCGGGGCCTCAGGCGCGGGTTGTGCGGGCGCAGGAGCCAGGCGCACGGTAAAGGGATAGCGGGCGCGCAGTTCGCCGTCCAGATTCACTTCGATCCAGTAGGTTCCGGCCTCTTTGAATTCGGTGCCGAGAAATTGTTCGATGCTGGTATGGTTTGCGGCACCGTTCTGGAGATGGATTTTCACCTCTCTTCCCTGAAGAAAGGGTGTTTTTCCGTCCGGCATGAAAATAGTGGTTTTCTGTTTGAAATCGCCCTGGCCGCAGACCCATCGGTTGGCAATGCAGAACCGGAAGAGCCGGAACGGAAATTGTTTGACGGCAATGCCATCGCCGAAGACACCCAGAAATTGGAAATGGCCGTTGATTTCTTGGCGAACGTCATCGCAAAGAACGCTGAATTGAATATCGGGAATCATAGGAGATATGGAAGGAGTGTGGTGTGGGAAATGTGTTTACGCCTCTTCGCGAACCTGCACGGGAACGACGGCCGTACAGCGACGGGTTGCCTTGTCGATATCGAAGATGCAGCCGCCTAGAATGGCAGGGCCGGGTGCGATATCGAATTTGGTCGGCATTCCGGTCATGAAGCGTTTCAAGATCGGTTCGACGCAACGGCCGAGAACGGAGTTTTCGGGTCCGCACATTCCGACATCGGTGATATAGCCGGTACCGTTGGGAAGAATCTTGGCATCGGCGGTCGGGACGTGGGTATGGGTTCCGAACACGGCGGAAACGCGGCCATCGAGAAAGCGACCCAAGGCGATTTTTTCGGATGTTGCCTCGGCGTGGATATCGACGATGACGGGTTTGTCGCGTGGAATGGGGCCTTTGAGGAGCGTGTCGGCCGTTTCGAAGGGGTTGTCGGCCGGATTGAGGAAGGTCCGTCCGATCAAGTTCAGGACAACGAAGGCGCCGATGGGTGTCTGGACCTCGGTCCAACCGCGCCCCGGGCAACCGGTTCCGAAGTTTGCCGGGCGAACGACCCGGCGATCGTTTGCCAGCAGATTGACCGCCTCTTTTTGGTCCCAGGTATGGTCGCCGAGTGTGATGGCATCGGCACCGGCGTCGAAGAGTTCATCGGCGAGCGGACCGGTTATACCGCGTCCTGCGGCGGCATTTTCTCCGTTTACGACAACGGCTTGAATTTCTCCCTTTGCCTTGAGGTTTGCGACAACGGACTTGAAGATCCGGCGGCCGGGTTGGCCCACGATATCACCTACGCAGAATATTTTCATACCTTGCATTCTAGCAAGGAGGTCTTGTTTCGGCAAATTGCGATCATGCGACACGGGAAACGATGTCTCCAACCGCAATGGGGCGCGAGCCGGGAGGGTGGGGAGCCCCCACGGGCGGTGGCGGCCAAGTACGCGCCGCAGGGGGTGGCGAGCCGCCACGGGCAATGCGCGGGCGTGGGTGACGGGCGTACGGCAACGGGGCGCGGGTGTGGAGCACGGCAACGGGGCGCGAGTGATGGCGCAGGATGCCATTCGCGGGTGTAATG
>JAEDLN010000094.1 GCA_016295275.1 Kiritimatiellia bacterium | reverse complement strand
ACTTGATGCGGTCGCAGTCCGAATGCCTGATGTACCGCAGCGTCGTCGAGGAGCTAGTTGAGTACCCGGCGAGTGCTGACACCCGTGATACCGAAGCGGTGCTGCGCATCTGCACGGCCTACTTGAAACTGCTATTCCCGCACGTCACCAGCGCGGATAAGGTGAACGTTGAAGAGTTCTCGTTCTACTGTTTGCGTCCGGCTATTGAGATGCGCACGGTCATCCGTCAGCAGCTCCAGATCATCGATCCGAAGGAGTACGGTAAGAAGAATATGGCCGTCTATAGCATTAAGGTGCAATACCTGAAATCCGGGAGCGCAAATGGCAACGTCTAAAGAGTGCCAGTATTGTCATGCCGAACTCTCGCGTGACGAGATCGGCCTCAGCAAGAAACTCTTCGAGTCCGAGACGAAGAAGGGCAAGTATTCCTGCATGCAGTGTATGTCGGAAATGCTTGAGGTCCCCATCGACGATCTTCAGGCGAAGATCGAAGAGTTCAAGCGTCAGGGATGTAAGTTGTTCGGATGAGAAAGAAACTCATATACGCTGATCACGCTGCCACGACGCCACTTTCCGACGCCGCATGGGCGGCAATGATGCCTTTTCTTCGCGAGGAGTTTGGCAACCCCAGTAGTTTGCACTCGTTCGCGAAGAAGCCGCGTGATGCCGTTTCTGCCGCTCGTGCGACGATTGCTGCGTGCATTGGTGCGGAACCGGAGGAGATCTTCTTTACAAGCGGTGGAACAGAGTCGGATAACTGGGTGATTAAGGGGACTGATGACGTTTTGATGGTCTCGGCCTATGAACATCATGCCGTCTTGAATGCCGCCGCCAGCGAAGAATCCTGTGGGCGCAAGGTCGTTTATGTGCGTCCGAAAGTAGGCGGCTATTTGATGCCGGAAACCTTGACCAAACGTTGGAAAGATGGAGTAGGCCTTGTTTCGGTCATGATGGCCAATAACGAGATTGGTACGATTAACCCGATTAAGACGCTTGCCGAAGCGGCTCACAAACGAGGTGCGTTGTTTCATACGGATGCCGTTCAGGCGGTCGGTCATATTCCAATTGATGTTCGGGATCTTGGGGTTGATTTCCTTTCCGCAAGTGCGCATAAGTTCAATGGCCCCAAGGGCATCGGCTTTCTCTTTATTCGCAAGGGCCTCAAGTTAAAGCAACTCATTCACGGCGGGCAGCAGGAGGCTGGGCTTCGCGCTGGAACGGAGAATGTCGCTTCCATTGTCGGTATGGCGGCTGCCTTAAAAGAGAACTGTGACAGTATCGAGGAAAATGCGGCGCACCTTGGAGTTCTGAAGGATCAGCTTCTGGACGGCATATCAAGTCTGTCGAAAGAAGTACACTTTCCAGGATCAAAGTTTGATTATCAGTTGCCGGGTTTCGTTTGCGCTTCGTTTCCCGGACGATCGGCAGAAGGGATCGTTCACGTCCTCGATTTGAAGGGGATTGCAATTTCTGCGGGAGCGGCATGTGACTCGAAAAACACACATATCTCGCATGTACTGAAGGCGATTCGTCTGCCGCGGGAGATTGCAGAGGGAACGATTCGGATTACACTGGGAATTGAAAATTCCGAAGAGGATGTGAAAGCAATTATCGGTGCACTTAAGATAGCGTTAAGCAAAGGATGATTTTGCTATAGCGCACAGTGTCTGAAGGTAGACAAATGAGGATCATAGAAGAACGACATATTAGACAATCTTGAAGGCGATACGTCACAGTTTCTCGAGTCGAAAGATCATGATGAGGTCTTTGATCTCTTTCTTGAACTTGTTCGTCGAACAATCAGTGCCAGGACATTGTAGCGAGGGGCAGTGAAGCGCATCCCTTTTTGAAGAAGTTGCAGGACATTCATGCCGGCCCCGCGTAAAGCGTGATTGCGTTCGCAATTACATCGGTGCAAAGGTAATGAACTTTAGGAGCGAACACCAGCGAATATCTAAGAAGCGACTCGAGAATGTCGCAACCAGCTTTGCCAGATGTTTGATAGTGCTACGATGTGTTTTTCTTTAGGAAAGCCTGGGCTTTCGCCTCTTGTCGGAGAAGGGGAAAGAAGGTAGAATTGACTGGTTATGATTCACATCAATCCCCATTATTACAAAATTCAAGCCAATTACCTTTTTGCGGAAGTCGCGCAGAGGGTAAAGACCTACAAAACCGCCCATCCCGAAGCCGATCTCATCCGGCTTGGCATTGGCGATGTCACCAAGGCATTGCCTGCGGTTTGCGTCGAGGCGCTCATTCGCGGTTCGCGCGAGCAAGGTTGCGACGAAACCTTCCATGGTTACGGACCCGATTACGGCTATGACTTTCTCCGCGAAGCCATTGCAAAGGTCGATTTTCAGGCGCGCGGCTGCGATATTTCGCCGGATGAGATTTTTGTTTCGGACGGCGCCAAATGCGACGTCGGCAATTTCCAGGAGATTTTCGACGGCAACATCAGGGTAGGCGTTCCCGATCCGGTGTATCCCGTCTATGTCGACACGAATGTCATGGCGGGACGCACGGGCGCAGCGGCGGACGGGCGCTATCAGGGGCTCGTCTATCTTGTCGGCAACGAAGCCAACGGCTTTGTACCCGGTTTGCCCAGCGAGCCGGTCGATCTCGTCTATCTTTGTTTTCCGAACAATCCGACGGGAGCGGTTGCCACGCGCGAGCAGCTGACGGCATGGGTCGAATGGGCAAAAGCGAACGACGCCCTCATTCTGTTTGATGCGGCCTACGAGTTTTTTATCCAAGATCCTTCCATTCCGCATTCCATCTACGAGATTCCGGGTGCCAAAGAGGTAGCCGTCGAATTCCGTTCCTTCTCCAAGACGGCGGGCTTCACCGGAACGCGTTGCGGCTATGCGGTTGTTCCGAACGAGTGTCGCGCCTTTGATGCGTCCGGCAATGCCGTTGCGCTGCAGCCGCTCTGGAAACGTCGCCAAAGCACCAAGTTCAATGGCGTCTCCTATCCCGTGCAGTTGGCTGCTGCGGCGGTTTACACGCCGGAAGGACAAGCCCAGTGCCGCGAGTTGATCGCCGGGTATCTGGCCAATGCGCAAATCGTTTCTTCCCATTTGACCGCCAAAGGCTACCGCACGACCGGCGGCACGAATTCACCCTATATCTGGTTCGATACGGGAACCGACAGCTGGGCGTTTTTCGACCGTCTGCTGAACGAGGCCCAAGTCGTTACCACGCCCGGCAGCGGCTTTGGCAATGCCGGAGCGGGTTACATCCGCATCACGGCTTTCAATTCCCGCGAAAACGTCGAACGCGCCATGGAGCGTCTCGACAAGATTCTGTAACTGCCCCTGCTCTTTGCCGTTCGTGCGACGGAGAGCCGTCCCCTTATTCTCCAGCCTATGCGTATCGATGGAAAACAAATTGCCGCCGACATCCGCGCCGAAGTTACGGCGGCGGCATCCGGATTGGTTGCACGCGGTGTCCGCCCCGGACTTGCCGTCATTCTTCTCGGCGACAATCCCGCTTCCGTTTCGTATGTGACGGCAAAGGAGCGGGCGTGCGTCGAGTGTGGCATTGCGTCCTTTCCGGTTCGGCTTCCGGCGGATACGTCCGAGCAGACCCTTCTGGAGACCATTTCCCGCCTCAATGAGGATCCGCGCGTGCACGGCATCTTGGTTCAGCTTCCGTTGCCGCGTGGCTTCGACGAGCAGAAGATCATCCGTTCCATTGCCCCGGAGAAGGACGTCGACGGCTTCCATCCGATTTCGCTCGGCAAGCTTTTGCTTGGCCAGGACACGTTTGTGCCCTGTACGCCGGCGGGTATTATGGAGCTGTTGCGCCGCAGTGGCGTCGAGACGGCCGGCAAGCGCGCCGTTGTCGTCGGCCGCAGCAACATTGTCGGCAAACCCATGGCGCTGTTGCTTGCCCGCAAAGGGGCCGATGCCACCGTCACGCTTTGCCATACCGCCACAAAGGATTTAGGTGCCGTCACGCGCGAGGCCGATATTCTGATTGTTGCCGCAGGTCATCCGCACACCATTGTCGCCGGGCAGGTCAAGCCCGGTGCCGTTGTCATCGATGTCGGGGTCAACCGCATTCCCGACGCAACCAAAAAAGCAGGCTTTCGGCTTGTCGGCGATGTCGATTTCGAGGCGATCGAGCCGGTGGCGTCTCTCATTACCCCGGTTCCCGGCGGTGTCGGGCCCATGACCATTGCCATGCTTCTCCGCAATACGGTCAAAGCCGCCGCTGCCACTCTTCCCGCATAGGGTCTTTGGGCCTTTTCGATCCATTTCGATAGTTGTCATGAATCAAAGCATTGTCCACGAAGGTATCAAAAACCTTCATTACGAAATCCGCGAAATTGTGGATTTCGGGTATCATCTTCGTGATTTGGGACGCCCCATCACATGGGAAAACATTGGCGATCCCGTAGCGGCCGGCGAAAAGGTCGCACCCTGGATCAAAGAGATTGTCCGTGAAATCGTCGAGCGCGACGACAGTGCCTTTGCGTACTGCCCCAGCCGCGGCATTCTCGCTACGCGCGAATTTCTCGCAAACGTCGTTTCCAATCGTGAAAACAGCGTAAAAATCGGTCCCGACGATATTCTATTCTTCAATGGCGTCGCCGATGCCGTCGACAAGATTTACGATCTCATCAAAAAGGACGGTCGCGTCCTGATGCCTTCGCCCTCCTATCCCACGCACACCTCCAACGAAGGCAAGCGCGGCGATTATCCGCATCTCCAGTTCAAGCTCGATCCCAAGAACAACTGGCAGCCGGATCTCGAGGAAATCGAAAACAAGGTCAAATACAATCCTCAGATTGTCGCCATTGCCATTGTCAACCCCGACAATCCGACGGGGACCGTCTATCGTCGCGACATTCTCGAAGGCATCGTCAAAATCGCCTCCAAGTACGGGTTGTTCATTATCTGCGACGAAATTTACGCGCACATCTGCTTCAATGGTGCCGAGACGCTCCATCTTTCCCAGGTCATCGGCGATGTTCCGGGGCTGGCTCTTCGCGGCATTTCCAAGGATTTTCCGTGGCCGGGGTCCCGTTGCGGCTGGATTGAAATGCTCAACAAGAATTCTTCTCCGGCGTTTCGCGAATATTGCGATGCGCTCGTCAAGAGCAAAATGATGGAAGTCTGCTCCACGACGCTTCCGCAGAAGGTCATTCCGCTTGTCTATGGCGATCCGCGCTATATAGAGGTCAAGAACAGCCGCGCCAAAATGTTCGAACACCGGGCCAATCAGGTGTACGAATATTTCCGCGATCATGTTCCCGGCGTCATCGCACGTCCCGTTCAAGGTGCGTTTTATTATTGCGTGACCTTTGAGGACGGCGTTCTCAACGATCGCCAAACCCTTCCGATTGCCGATCCGGCTGTCCGGGCCTATGTCGAAAAATGCTCCGATGGCGTTGCCCTCGACAAGCGTTTTGTCCAATACATGATGGGCTCGGAAGGCGTTTGCGTGACGCCGCTCACCGGCTTCCATACCGATGTACCCGGTTTCCGGATTACGCTGTTGCAGCCCGATGACGACGAACGCGCTCGCACTCTCGAACGGATCGGGAAATCGATTCGCGCCTACGCCGGGGTGTAAGTCGCAGTGGCGGGGCGGGTCGTGAGTCCCGAGGCGGGAGTCCCGCCAGCCGGTCGTGAGTCCCGCCAGCCATTTTTTCCGACTTTCGGTTCGCTTTGGCGGATTATGGGCGTGAGACGGAGCCGCCGCCGAGGAGGAGAGAGTCGGCATAGAGGACGGCGGCCTGTCCGGGAGACGGCGCGCGAAAACCTTCGGGGCGCGTTGCCAGAAACCGGTTGCCCGGCAAAACCTCGATGCGGGAAAGCAGACAGACGCCGGAGGAGCGCGGCTTCAGACCGCACCGGAAGACAGCGCCGACAGGCGGCGGTTCGATCGAGGTCCAGACAACGTTTTCCACAAGTAGAGACGGCGAAACGAGGTCGGGGGCCGAGCCGACATAGACCCGGTTTTTTTCAGGATCGAGGGACGTCACGAAAAGCGGCTCGGCAAAACCGGAGAGCCCAAGCCCCTTGCGTTGTCCTGGCGTATGGTGCCAGAAGCCGCGATGGCGCCCGAGCACACGCCCGTCCGGGCGGCAAATATCGCCGGGCCGTTCATCGGTTCCGATGAGCTCCGTGCGATCGATGCAGAGATCTTGGCTATCGGTTTTTTGCGCGACTTCGAGTTCGGCGGATTGTGCGAGGGCGCGCACTTCGGGTTTGGTGAGAGAGCCGAGCGGGAAAAGGGTTTTGGCGAGCTGTCCGGCGGAAAGCCGAAAGAGGAAGTAGGCTTGATCGCGGGTACGATCGGCGCCGCAGAGCAGCGCATGCGGACGGGCGGTGAAATCGAGTCCGGAATCGGCATTGGCGCGAAGGGTTTCGAGAGCCGAAAGGACCTCTTCCCGGCCATTGGGAGAGTCCGGGGAAGCGGACTGCGCCTGCATGGAGACGATCCGGGCGTAGTGTCCGGTTGCCATAGCATCGAAGGAAATGCCGGCGCGCCGTGCGGCGTCGGGCAGGAAGCCGAACTTGACGGCCGGGTTGCAGAGGACGCAGGCATTCGGGGTGTAGCCGGTCCGGTAGGCGTTTCGGCACGGTTCGATGACGGCTTGCCGGTAGGCATCGGTGATATCGACGGCAAAGTGGGGGATACCGAGACGGGCGCAGAGATTGCGTGCGGCGGCAAGATCTTCGGGAGAGCCGGGCGTGGGGGCGGATGGCGCTCCGGCGGGGGCGCCGCCGTTGGGGCGCGTCATGGTGACGCCTGCGACGAGGTTGTGTCCGGCCTTCCGGAGAAGAAAGGCCGTCACGGCGGAATCGACCCCGCCACTGAGTGCGATCAGAACATTCACGGCTGTTCCGGGGAAACGGGATTCAACTGGCGATAGGCTTCGTACGCGGCAATTGCCACGGCATTGGAGAGATTGAGCGAGCGGGAATGTTCGCCGGGCATGGGAATGCGAAAGAGATCGTTCGAATAGCGTTCGTACAGCTCCGGGGGAAGTCCGCGGCTTTCACAGCCGAAAACGAGCGTATCGCCATCGCGAAACGATGTTTCGTACAGCGATTTGCTGCCTTTTGTCGAGAGGAAAAAGAGCCGTTCCGGTTTGGCGTCGGCCAGAAAGGCTTCCCAATTTTCGTGCACGGAAAGTTTCAGATACGGCCAATAGTCGAGACCGCACCGGCGAATATGCGCATCGTCCAGTGCAAAGCGGATGGGTCGGATGAGGGCGAGATCGTAGCCGAGTGCCACGCAGGTTCTGCCGATTGCTCCCGTATTGTGCGGAATTTCGGGATGGACGAGTACGATGTGAATGGACATGGTGGAATTTCCTTTTCATCCCGGGGATGGAAGCAGGCGGGGAAAACGACAATGGTAAAAGAATAGCCAAAATCGCTGTCGGAGAAAAGACCGCCCTGCCGCCGCGCCGCCGCGCATCGCCGTGGGCAGGCGGCGTGGCGGTGGGGTGTCGGCGGCAGGGCGCGATCTGTTTCTCTTCGATCGGCAAGTCCCCGCTCGGGGCGAGCGCCCAGTTCGCTACAGGCTGTTTTGCGCCTGCAGGAGCCGCTTGCCGGATTCCAGCAGTCGCTCCAGTTCCGGTCCGGGTAGCGGAGCATGCAGGATTTTCCGGATTCCCTGACGTCCGACAATGGCGGGAACGCTGAGGCAGACACCGTGCAGACCGTATTCGCCGTCGAGGGCGACCGATACGGAGAGAATACTGCCTTCATCGCGGAGAATCGCGCCGCTGATGCGCGTGAGAGCCATTCCGACCGCATAGTTGGTTGCGCCCTTGTAATCGATGATATGGTAGGCGGAACTGCGAACCTCCTCTTCGATGGCTTGCCGCATGGCTTCGCCGCAATCGGAGCAAGTGCCGGATTGTTTGCAATACGCTTCAAAGCTCATGCCAGCAACCGTCGTGAGCGACCAAGCGGGAAATTCGCTGTCGCCGTGTTCGCCAAGAATGTAGCCATGCACATTACGGGCATCGACCTTTGTTTCCCGGCTGATGGCATACCGGAAGCGCGCCGTATCTAGAACCGTTCCGGATCCGAAGATGCGGGAACGGTCCCAACCGCTTGCTTCAATCGCAACATGGGTCAAGATGTCGACCGGATTGGTGACGAGCAGAACAATGCCTTCGCATCCGGATGCGGCAATTCGGGACATGGTATCGCGGATGATTCCGGCATTGCGTTTGAGCAAATCGATGCGGGTTTCGCCGGGTGCTTGTTTTGCGCCGGCGGTGATGACAATCAGATCGCTATCCGCAAAATCGGCGTCATCGCCTGCTTTGATGGTCATGGGCGACATGAACGGAACCCCTTGAACGAGATCCATTGCCTGACCTTTGGCCAGATCCGCATGGAAATCGGTCAAAACGATTTCGTCCGCCAATCCGGCTTGTGCAAGCGCATAGGCGTATGTAGAGCCGACAGCTCCCGCACCGACAATTGTCACTTTACGATTTTTCTCGCACATTTTCATGGAAACCTCCTTGATTGGAATGAAAAGCTTTTTCGAGCACCTTCTATCGTAGAACGATATTCCACATATTTCAAGTTCTTTATTTCATCGGATGCCTTCCGCGCGCGGCAACGGGACCGCACCACGGGGCACGGGCGGGGCGCACGTGCGGCGTAATGCGCGTGGGTAATGGTGGCGCACCCCACGCGGGTGTAATGGCGGTAGGGCGCGAGCCGGGAGTCCCGGCGGCCAAGCATCGCGCCGCATCGCCCCGTGGTCGTGCGTAATGCGCGTACGCGATGTTTTAACACAAAGGGGCACAAAGAGCTTTTGAGCGGGATGTATAGAAG
>JAEDLN010000093.1 GCA_016295275.1 Kiritimatiellia bacterium | reverse complement strand
TGGTTGCACTTCGTTGACAAGCGTAACGATACCGAGCAGCGTGACGAGCATCGGCGAATACGCCTTCTCTGGTTGCACTTCGTTGACAAGCGTAACGATACCGAGCAGCGTGACGAGCATCGGCGAATACGCCTTCTCTGGTTGCACTTCGTTGACAAGCGTAACGATACCGAGCAGCGTGACGAGCCTCGGCAAGAAGGCCTTCAATGGTTGCTCTTCGTTGACAAGCGTTCGCGTTCATAACTGTTTGCTGAATCTTGACAATGCCGGCATTCCCGAAACAGCCACCATTACGATTGTGCATAACGAGAAGACAACGATTGGCGCGATTGAGCCGACTTGTACGACGGATGGGCGAACGGCGGAGGTTGTTTGCTCGCGGTGCGGTGTTACGCTGGAACCGAGTACCGTAGTTCCGGCACTCGGACATGACAAGAAGACAACGATTGGCGCGATTGAGCCGACTTGTACGACGGCTGGGCGGACGGCGAAGGTTGTTTGCTCGCGGTGCGGTGTTACGCTGGAAACGAGTACCGTAGTTCCGGCACTCGGGCATGCGCCTCAGACAACGATTGGCGCGATTGAGCCGACTTGTACGACGGACGGGCGGACAGCGGAGGTTGTTTGCTCGCGGTGCGGTGTTACGCTGGAAACGAGTACCGTAGTTCCGGGAGGGCATGCTGGTGCGGTTTCAAAGCAGGCTGTGGAACCGACGAGCGGCACGGGAGGATGTACAGAGGAGATTACGTGTTCCCGTTGTGGAACAATTCTGCAAGCATCGGAAGCAGTTCCTGCTCTCGGCTATATTCGCAACGTGATGGCACGTCAGATATGGCCGCATAAAAAGGTAGAGGTCTGTTACGAAGTTGCGGACGATATCGGCGATATTTCAAACATAAACTCCATCGTTGAATTATCGGCATCATATATAGGGAAGCGGCTTTCGGCACCTATACTGTCGAGCACCGGATCGTATGCATGGGCGCAAGACAAATCCGTCTATAAAACCGGAAGTTTTTCCTACAAAAGCGGCAATGCGGGCGTGGCATCCTCTTCTTCGACCATTACCACGGTTGTCACCAATGCAACGGCTATCTCGTTCTATTGGAAGGTTTCGAGCGAATCCAGGTACGACAAGCTTCATTTCTATGTTGACGGAATTGAAAAAACAACGGCAATTTCGGGGGCGATAGATTGGACTTTGGTGAAGGTGTCACTTGATTCCAGCACATCGCATGAGCTCAAATGGACATTTACGAAAGATAGTTTAGCGAATTCGGGGTCGGATTGCGGATGGATCGATGGAGTTGAAGTGACATATACCGATGAAATCCCCGCCACAACCATATATGGCGATACTGGGATTTCTCCCGGACGTCATGTTGTCGTGTGGGACTGTGAAGCCGATTCCGTTTCTATTAAGCAGGCGAATGTGACATTCACCGTTACGTTTGGAGGCTCCGGCCTCTCTGTGAAGTACTACAACATTTCCTCTTCCGGCTACTCGACATGGATTTCGTCCGAAACTTCCATGTTGGACTACTTTGCATCGAAGACGCCTACCATTGCGACAAATACCCTTGCTTGGGGAAGCGGACTGTCAGCCGGTTTTACGAAACTGTACAGTGAACGCCAAAACTTGATCATCAATGCGGGTATGACTCTTGAGAGTGACGGTTGCCGTTATCATGGGAAATATGCCTTAGCGGATACGGACTACTTTGCAACCTTTTTTGACGGATATATCCAGGTCGATAAGGCCGGCACCTATTCCTTCAAGGGTTTTGCCGATGACTACTTTGTCCTTTACATTGACGGGGTCCGCATTTGCAACGCCCAATTTCCTTCCATTGGCGAGGGAAGCTATTCTTTATCCGCAGGAATACACCGGATTTCCGGAGCTACTTATGAAACAGGGAACGAGCATGGTGCAACCATCCAATGGAAGAAGCCGGGCGATTCCGGATACACTCCGATTCCCCAATCCGTTTTGATCAATAAAGTCAATAAAAAGGAGGTTTCGGTATCAGGCGTCGCGGTCAATACCTCTTCTTCCGTTGCGGATGGCATGTCTGTTTCCGGACCGATGAATCTCGATTATTCGCCCTTTGCCGATGGCGAGGTCACGCTATCGATTGATGGCGTGGCGGTACTTTCATCCGTCCATTCCGGTTCGTTTGCGTGGATGCCGCAGACGGTTGGCACGCATACGCTCGTCCATAAGTCAGGGAGTTGCATTTGGAGCCGAAAGGTCAATGTCAAGACCCTTGTCTGGGCGACCGATTCGGTGCCCAATCCGCCTACCTCCAAGGATTCGAAGATCTCGATTTCATCGACGAGCAAGTCGTTTGCGACTGGTGGCGGTTCGGGATCGATTGTGACGAGCGGAAGCGGGACATGGTCGGCGAGCGTCTCCGATGATTGGATTACGATTCCGCCCTCGCTGACGAGTCGCAATGCCGGGTTGCCCGTGGTCTATCAAGTTTCGGCGAACGGCGGCGTGGAGCCCCGTACGGGCTATGTGTACGTAAGCGGGCATGTTTTTACGATTACGCAAGCCGGTGTCGGCGCGAAACTGGATATCTCCACTGCGGATTTTGAGACGGAGGGCGGAACGGGCTCTTTCACGGTACTCGCCGATGCGCAGTCAAGCTGGAAGGCGAAGCCGAATGTCGCTTGGCTTTCGGTTGTTGCCACGACCGGTACGGGCGAATCTTCGGTGAGTTATACGGTCGCGCCGTTCAACGAAGTCTCGACGCGGAGCGGCACGATTACGGCGGCGGGATGCACCTTCACGGTGAAGCAGACGGGGCGCCGAATGAAGATTGCCGGAGGAACGATCGAATCCGGTGTTTCCGGGCTTTCGGCCGCCTACGACTATAAGAGCCATGTAATGGATATTCAGGTAAATGCGCTTGCATCGACGATTTGGAGCGTCGAGCCGAAGGCGAGTTGGATTTCCGTTGTGGACGCGGGGAGCGGCCGTGGCGGAGACAACGTAGCCCTCGCCATCAACGAGAATCCGAGTTACCTGGCACGTAGGGGTACGGTGCAGATCGGTACGGAGACGCTGACCATCCGGCAGGCGGGGCGTCCTTTGTCGGCGCTCTCGTTCTCGATCAGTCCAACGATCGCGTCTGCATCGGTCAAGGGTGCGAACGCAATCATTGCGGTTACGGCGACACCCGATCTTCCTTGGACGGCAACGAGTCAGGCGAACTGGCTCACGGTAATGCCGACATTCCAGTCGGGATCCGGCAATGGAAACGCAATCTATTCGGCCTCGCCCAATCCGACGATGGCTGCGCGTTCGGGAACGATTCGGATCGTAGCGGAAGTCGGGGCGAGCAAGACGCATACGGTGAACCAGCCGGCGGCGACGGCGATGGTGTCGGCGACGAGCCACACGTTTGCTGCGACGGGCGAGTCCTTCCCGGTTGAAGTAACGGTAGACGATGTCGTCAACTGGTTTGTTTCCTCGTCATCCTCGTGGGTTGTCGCGCAGGGCGATGCGAGTCGCTACGGACCTGGTACGGTGACGGTGGCGGCGAGAGAGAATCTGACGGTGGAGCCGCGCGAGGCGGATTTGACGATTGCCGGCTACAAGTTCCATGCCGTGCAGTTGGGGCGTTCGGTCGAGGTCGAATATGAGACGCGCGTTTTCGGACCCGAGACCGACTATGCCACGCTTGATATCCATCCCGATGGAAACGTGACTTGGACGGCGGTATCGTCCGATCCGGCGTGGCTCACGATTTGGGGCGGCGAAGGTTGCTCCGTAGATGACCAAGGCAATGTGATTGGCACGGGCGACAACACGATCGAATATATCGTTGCGGACTATGTCGGCGACGGCATGCCGCGCACGGGCACCATCACGATTGGCGACAAGACGGTCTACGTCACGCAGCGCGGCTACGATCTTTCGATCGATCCGACGGGAACGAACGTAGCCGGCAACGCCGGCTCGGGCACGATCGGCGTTTCGGCGTCTGTCGGCGAGATTTGGAATGCCATCGCCACGGAATCGTGGATCACCATTGCAAGCGGATGTTCCGAGGGATCCGGAAGCGGAACGGTCCGCTTCACCTACACTGAGAATGACACGGGTGCGGAGCGAGTCGGCAAGATTGTCATAGCGGGAGAAGCCTATACGATTACGCAGGCGGCGCGACAGATCGCGACCATCTCCACGCGCATCGAAGGCGGCAAGGGCGTCGTGGCCGGTGCCGGAACCTACGACCGGGGCACGACCGTTACGCTTTCGGCCGTTGCAAGCGATGGTTACGCGTTTGTGACCTGGGGGCTGCCCGACGGATCGACCGCGACGGGGGACTCGCTCTCGGTGACGGCCGATGCAGACAAGGAGATCATTGCCACTTTCCGTCGCATCCCGTATTACGGCGTAAATGGAGAGTCCGTGTTGGAAGGGACGTCCCTAACATTCACCGCACCGGCGGACATAGTGGACGATGCCGGTACGACGAAGCTCGTCTGCACCGGCACCAGCCGATTCCCGGACAAGGGTACGAATTTCACGCTTGTTGTCACCGAGGACATCGAGTTCGAGTGGGATCTGTGGCAAACGAACTATCTTGTAACGGTTACGCAGCCTTCCGGCGGCAAGATTTTGAAGGACGGTCGGCAATCCTCTGCTTCTCTGTGGATGGCGGCCGGAGATACCCTCACGCTCACGGCCAAACCGGATTCGGGTAAGTCGCTCTTACGGTGGACGATTGCGGAAGAAAGGCAAACTTCAGCATTTGTTTTGGCGTCTGTAGACGGTACTCCGGCAATGCCGCTGCAGCGTACCATCAATGAACCGCTTGCCGTTTCGGCGATCTTCGGGACACCCGGCGACACGCTGGCGACCGCGTCCGATGCGCCGATGTTTGTCTTTACGACAGGTGGCGATGCAGAGTGGATGCCCGTCATTGACGCGACTGCGCAGGCGGGCTACACCTCGTTGCGCTCCGGTGACGTCGGTGCGAATAGCGACACATGGCTTGATACGACGGTTGAAGGCTCCGGAACGCTCTCGTTCCGTTGGCGCGTCGATTGCGAGAAGGACGATGGCGGAGAAGCGACGTGGGACCGTCTTGCGGTTTTTGTGAATGGTGTCGAGGCCGCCCGCATTGACGGGACGACCGATTGGGAGACAATCTCCCTGCCTATCTCCGGCAAAACGGCCATTCGCTGGTCGTTCTATCGTGACGATTGGGACGATCCCGATCAAACCCATGCCAATGCAGGATGGATTGATGGTGTGACATTTACGGAGGGTTTGTAAGATGAAAAAGATGGTTTTTCCCTTCCTGTTCCTCGCTGCGGTCTCTTTGGCGGCACCGAATCCGCCGACGGCTCAGGATCCGCTGATTGCAATTACACCCGTCACTCGTTCGCTGGCGCAAACCGGTGGGGCGGCGGCTATTAATACGTCCGGAAGCGGCACATGGCGGGCGTCGGTATCCGGCAACTGGATTCTGCTGACTAGTACCAGCGGTGTGGCGGGGTATCCCGTTGGCTACACGGTGAGTGCCAATAACGGCGTTGAGACGCGCATTGGTTATGTTTATGTGAGCGGCTATGTGCATACCATTACGCAGTCGGGGCTGGGGGCGACGCTTGAAAGCTACTCGGCGACGTTCGAGCGCTCGGGCGGTTCCGGTCGTATTCAGGTGAACGCGCCTTCCGGAAAGACTTGGCATGCAACGTCAAATGTGAACTGGATAAAGGTCTCGACCTCCTCGGGAACCGGGACGAGCTCTTGCTCCTTCACCGTATCGTCTTTTAACGAGGTTGCCACGAGAAGCGGCACATTGACAATCGCCGACAATACGTTTACGGTTTACCAGACCGGACGCCGGATGCAACTGAAGAGCACATCGGCAACGACGGATTACTTTCCCGACACAATCAAAATCCGCGTGAATGCTCTCGCCGATACGGCCTGGGACGTGAGTGTGAACCGGGACTGGTTGATTGTGACGGATGGCGGAACCGGTTTAGGCGGCGATGAAGTGAAGGTGTCTGTAGCGGAGAACCAGAGCGTCAACGAGCGGAGTGGAACGGTAACGATTGGAACCGAGAAATTCTCCGTTCGGCAGCTGGGGCGGACGGCACTCGTGTTCAAGATCAGTCCAACGGAAGTTTCCTCATTTGGCGTGGACGGAGCGAGCGGCGAAAGAATTTCCGTCACGGCTACAACCGATTTAGGATGGACGGCGACCTCGTCGGACGATTGGATTGAGCTTTATTCGGGGTATCGATCCGGAGCGGGGAATGGAATCGTCGTTTACAAGGTGAAGCCGAATCCGACGCTACAGCCGCGTTCGGGCTCGATTACGATTGCGTCCGAGAACAGTTCTGTGGCAGCGAAACGGCTCGATATTTCGCAAGACGCGGCGGAGGCGTCGCTCACCGTCGGGGAGTACGAGTTCGAGGCGGGCGGCGAATCCGTGACTGTCGGTGTGAATACGGGGAGCATCGTCGGGTGGAATGTCATTGAGAACCTCGACTGGCTGACTGCGTCGACGACTGCGATGACAGGACCGGGCGCTGTTACGCTTCGGGCGGCGGCGAACACGTCCATCCAGCCGCGGAGTGGCATTATCCGGATTGCCGATCACGAATTCCGGGTCAGCCAGAAAGGGCGCGGCGTCTCCATTTCCTATGATGAGACGAAGGTTTTCGACACCGATGGCAAGACGACAGGCGACAGCACGGAAAATGTCATTACCGTGACGGCGGATTCGGACGTGTCGTGGACTGCGGTGTCGTCCGACCCGACATGGATCATCATCTATTCGGGGGCTTCCGGGAAAGGAAACGGTAGGGTGAAGTTCATTGTCGCGCCCTATGTCGGTTCCGGCGAGATCCGTACGGGAATGATTACGATCGGCAACCAGATTGCCTATGTGACGCAGCGTCCATACGATCTTTCCATCGAACCGAACGGAACATGGGTCGACGGCAATGCCGGCGCAGGCGAAATCCAAGTTTCTCTTGACATTGCCGGCGTCTGGAATGCCATCGCCACGGAACCTTGGATTACGATTGTCAAAGACTACTCGGCCGGAACCGGAAGCGGCAAGGTGATATTCCGCTATGTGGACAACAATACCGGAAAAGAGCGCACAGGCAAGATTGTCATTTCCGGAGAAATTTACACGCTCACGCAGGCAGCCAGGCAGAATCTCGCCGTTTCGGCGACGGTGGACGGGCACGGCGGGCATGTTTCCGGCGGCGGGACCTACAACCATGGTACGGAGATTTCGCTTGAAGCGGTGCCGGACAGCGGCTATGTGTTCGACCGCTGGAGTTTGCCGGGCGGCGGGACATCGACGGAGAATCCTCTCGTTGTAACCGTGGAGGCGGCGAATGCCTATACGGCAATGTTTGCGCCGCTTTCGCCGGAGCTCTCCGTGTCGTCGGCCTCGTTGCGGGGTGTTGCGCTCGAATGGACGAATCTCGCATGGGCGACGGAATGGCGTATTTGGCGCGGCACGTCCTCCGATCGCGGCGCGGCGATGCAAATCGCCTCCTTTTCCAATGACGGAACTTGCGCATATTCGGACGCATCGGGTAACGAGAGCCAGACCTATTGGTATTGGGTCGAGGCGGTCGGCGTAGTGGACGACGTATGGAGCAATGGTGTGCAAGGAAAGCGGGAGAAGAAGCGTTTTTCCATCACCTACACGAACTTGCGCGGTACAACCCACTCCAATCCCGCTGCCTACCTCGAGGGAACGACGCAGATCTTCTCCGATCCATCGGGGCGTGTCGGATTCACCTTCGCCGGATGGACTCCGAGCAGCATCACCTCCGAGACTTCCGGCGACATCGTCGTTCGCGCCAACTGGATTCAGAACGAATACATCGTCCGGTTTGACCTGAATGGCGCGGATGGAACAATGCCGGATGAATCCTATACCTATGGACTTTGGCGATTTCTCTCTCCGACCAACTTCTCACGGCAAGCATTCGTGTTCCGCGGGTGGGCCATGGAGTCGACGGCATCCGAACCGCAGTATGAAGACGCCGAATCCGTAAAGAATTTGACGGACGTCAACGATGGCATTGTGACACTTTATGCAGTGTGGGATCCGCTGTTGGGAATCGAGGGCGATTTGGATGCTATGGTAAGCGGAAATGACAGCACGGGGTATGTGGTCAGACCCTCGAATGGGGTATCGGAGGTTGTCGTCGTATTGCCGAGCTCTTTGAATGCATCGAAGGTGACGGTCGAAGTCTCTCCGGAGGTGGCTTCTCTGATTGCAAATGGAGCGGCTGTTCGGGTTGTGAAGGGATCATATGACATCACGTCCTATCTGAACATACCGGCGGCCGATGCTTCGGGGCGGATAAGCCTATCGTCGGCAACGGTCAAGCAATCCATTGCCAACGAGACGCTTGATCCTTCGATGGGAGCATCCTTCCTCATGTCCAGTGACGCGCCCGTTCTTACCACGTCTGCTACGAAACCGGGTCTTACGTATACGCTTCTCGAAGGCGAGACGCTTGATACGATGAGCGAAGGAGACACGACTACCGGAAATGGACAGCCATGGACACCCTCCATTACCGTCAAGGGCAATAGCGGTTTTTACCGCATCAAGGTGGATAAATAGCGAAGGCGCGAGCCGGGAGCCCCGTCGGGTGGCGAGCCACCGCGGGCAATCATCGCGCCGTCCCGGGTAATGCGCGTGCGCCCCACGCGGGTGTAATGCGCGCGCGAATTTTGCGGGTGTAATGCGCGGTAGGGCGCGATGGGGACATCGCGCCGGGTGCGCGGCCCTGCCGCGCACCGTGCCGTGGACAGAGCCGCGGCATGC